>JAWWPV010000325.1:0-2676 GCA_033854775.1 Trebonia sp. | reverse complement strand
CAACTCCTGGACGCAGCCAACATGCATGGCGCGGAGGAACACGCGGGGGAAGAATAGCCCGAACCCCGCCCCCAGGCGCCGCGTCAGTGGTGCAGACCCCAGCTATGGGGTGCAACCTAAGCTTCGTGTGTCCTCGCTAGACTTTCTGCGTGGCCAGTCCTGGATTGCGGGAGCGCAAGAAGGCGCGTACCCGGCGGCTCATCGCCGACACCGCGGCCCGCTTGTTCGCCGAGCGTGGCTACGAGCACGTTGCCGTCACTGACGTGGCGCGCGAGGCCGAGGTCGCCGAGCAGACCGTCTACAACTACTTTCCGACCAAGGAGCAGCTGGTCACCGATCGCGAGCAGCAGGTTCAGGATCGGCTGTGCGACCTGATCCGCTCCCGGCCACCGGGCGTCACTCCGGCGGCTGCCATCCGCGACTTCGTCTTTGAGTCCGTCGCCGGGATTCGCCGCATCCCGCCGGAGCTCTGGCGTGGCGAGCTCGGCTACCTGGCGGCCATCAGCCCGGCCGTCCACCGGCTGGCGCTGGAGCTGACCGACCGCCAGGCCGCCGCACTCGCCAGCGCGATCAGCGACACCACTGACGTCCTGCCGGAGGTCGCGAGGCTGCAGGGGATCGCGCTCGCTGGCGTGTTCCAGATCATCATCAGCGAGGCCGGCCAGCGTACCCGCGAGGGCCAGAGCCAGGCGGAGATCGCTGACGAGCTGTATCCAATCGTCGAGAACATCCTCGACGAACTCGACCGCTGGCTCAGCGCGTCAGGACCCCCGGCACTGCGGTAACCGGGCAGCGAGTCACGTCAGGGCGAACGGCGCTCTAGGCGAGCCCGATCCGCTGCGCCTGCAGCGCGGAGTCCCAGAAGACGAACGCCTCGATGAGCAGCTGCCGAGCCGCCCCTGGGCCGTGCCGCCGTTCAGCAAGATGGCCCAGGTTTGTGGGATACCGCCCCGCACGGACATCGCGTTTGCTCGCACTCGTCAAGCAATCGACGAAGGGCAGGAACCGATGGCGACCCAGACCGATACGGCACCGGCCCCCGCGCTGCGCGGGGTGCTCGAGAGGTTCTTCGAGACCAAGACGGCGGGCGATGTCGAGGGGACGATGGCATACTTCGCGCCGGACATGGTCTGTTACATGGACGCGACGCTGGGCTGGGATTTCGGCAGCTATGCCGCGCTGAAGGCCGTCTTTGAGCAGTACATGCCCACCTGGGCTCCGCCGGCTCGCTCGTACGCCTCGAAGATTCTCGCGGGGCAGCACAGCGCGCTGGTGCACATGGTCGACACGCCGGAACTGTTCGGCGGCGAGCTGCGGATTCTCGCGGCGATCGACTTCGCCGACGGCAAGATCGTCCGCTGGGTCGACTACTGGGACAGCACGGCTTATGACGCCGCCCTGTACCGCCAGTTCCGAACGCCAGCTGACCGGTTCCCCGCGGACCTGGGAGACGCACGGGTCGCGGACCGGGCCCACCCCGCGCTGGTCAAGGCGGCGACCGCCCTGCACCAGGGATTCGCTGCCGCGGACCCGTCAGCGGCAGCCGCCGCGATGCACACCGACGTCGTGCTCGCCGACATGGCCCTGCGCAGCCAGGTGATCGGCCGCATCGAGGTGACACGCTATCTCGAGCGCGTCCTCGGGCAGGTCCCCTACGGCCACGCCAGCACCCTGCGCCACGTCGTCGGCGGACAAAGCGGCGGCGGCTTTGAGTGGACCGCGGGCCCCGACACGGGGCATCTCGTCGGCATCACCGCGCTCGAGCTCGACGCCGACGGTCTCATCACCGCGATGACCTCGGTGTACGACTCGGCGCAAATCGACCCAGCGAGCAAGCGTTCCCTCCTGGAGGCGACAGCCGGGTAGACATGCCGGACCCAGTCGGTAACAACCACGGTCACGTTGTTCTGGGTGCTAACGGATTTCGTATGTTCCGTCCAGCCGGGCGCGGCCGATGGCGTGGCCTTTGCTGGCGGCGATCACGTCATCGAGGGTGAAGCTGGCTGGCAGGCCGAGGGCCTGGTCGAGGGCGAAGAGCTGGAAGACGTAGGCGTGGGGCCCGTGTGATCGTATCGGCATGGGTCCGGCCCAGCCGCGGTGCCCGAGCGCGCCTTTTCCGTGCCGGATTCCGGGAATGGGGCTGGGGTTGGCGAGGGCGTTCTCGGGGATGCCGTCCAGTGCGGGGTCGATGCCCAGTGCGAGCGCGTGGACGGCTGGCTTCCCGAACGGGACGTCGGGGTCTTGCACGATGAGCACGAGCTCAGCGGTGCCGGCCGGCGGCCGCGTCCAGTTGAGCGCGGGCGAGATGTTCGCGCCGCGCAGCCTGCCGCGGTGCCTCCCCGGGATGGGCGCCCCGTGGTCGAAGGCGGGGCTGGTCAGGGTGAAGTTCTCCGGGGCCTGCAGGTCGGGGCGGGCCCAGACGAGGGTGTGGTGGCCCGCGCGCCGGTTGCGCAGTGCGACGCCAAGGGGGTTTACGGGCATAACTCTGACTCCTTCTACCTGTGAATCTGGCTACTCGTGATTCTGGGGCTACATTTGGCGGGCGGCACGGTCAGGGCTGCCCGGCCTGCGGTCGAGGAAATTCAGCGACGACGGCGCCCCGGACGCCTCTACCGCCGCTTCCGCCGCGAACGCCCAGAAGGCAGCCTCGGAGACGCGGCACTCGAAGTGCTCACC
>JAWWPV010000324.1:0-2817 GCA_033854775.1 Trebonia sp. | reverse complement strand
GTCATCGCGGAGAAGCCAGAGAAGGCCGGTCCGCCCGCTGCCCCCGGCGGCGGCGGGGACATGGACTTCTAAGTCCGCTGCCCTCTCTTTGAGAGCACGAAACGGCCCGGGTCGTCCACGACCCGGGCCGTTTCGTGTCCGGACATCTGAAATACTTGCGTCCGGCTATGCCCGATGATGGCAGGCCGCTACCACATGACATAGGTTCCGAGCGGCGCACGTGGCCTGGGAACGCCGCCGTAGCCAGCTGTGCGTTGCGTGTACTTGACTGGGGGCAGGAGAAGCGATTATCCCGTGTTGCAGCCCCCTGTGATCCAGGTCAGTGACCAGCTGGAGCGCCGAATCCGGAAGCCGGCCGACGCGCTGCGCCTTGTCATTGTCTGCTTTTCGATCTTCGTGCTGGTGCTGGCCGCTGTCGCCGCGAGCGCGACCACGGCAGGGGTGGAGACCGACATCGTGGGCGCCAGCATGCGGCTGCCGCAAGCCCTGCGGTTCGTTGCCCCGACGATCGCGAGCTTCGGGTTGCTGATCCTGCCGCTGGCCCTCGCCGTCACCCAGCTCGTCCGGCGTCAGGTTCGCCGTCTCATCGAGGCGGTGGCGACGGGCGTGGTCGCCGGCGCCGTGGCCGAGGTCGTCAACGTGCTCGCGCGCCCTGTCGCCGCCCGTCTCTACTACGCGATCATCATGGCGCGCGCGGGCACCAGTCACGTCGACGCGCTCGACCCCTATCTGGTCGGCCTGATCGCCTTTGTCACCATGATCGGGCTGACCGGACGGACGGGCTGGCGGAACGCGCTGGGCCTTGCGGTCGTCGTGTACGCGATCGTGCAGCTGGCGGCGTCGAACACGACGCACGCGAGCATTCTCACGATCCTGATCACGCTGCTGTTCGGCTACGCCATCGGCTTGGCCGTCCGGTACGGGGCGGGTTCGGCGTCGCAGCGTCCCTCGGCCCGGGATATCGCAGCCGCGCTGTCCATCCAGCGCGCCGGGCGGCCCAGGGACGACAGGGACCTGACGGTGACCGCGATCCGGCGAGTCCGCCAGCTTCGCGCCGAGGCACCGGGGTCCCGGCAGTACGTGGTGACAGCGGAGGACGGCAGCCAGCTCGACGCGGTCGTGTTCGACAGGGACCAGCAGGCGGCCGGCACCTTCTACCAGCTGTACCGCTGGATCCGGGTACAGGGGAAGGTGTCACGCACCGCGCCGCTGTCGCTCGAACGCGCGGTTGAGCGCAGGGCCCTGCTCACCTACGCGACCGAAGACGCCGACGTGCCCACGCCGCACTTGCGCACCCTGGTGCGGGTCGGACCCGATGCCGCCGTCCTGGCTTACGATCACTTCGAGGGGACCACGCTGGCGCAGCGGAACTCCGGATGCACCGACAAGGAACTCGGGCGCGTCTGGGACGCGGTGACTGGGCTGCACGCGCATCACGTCGCCCACCGGGGACTCACCGCCGACCGCATCGTGTTCCGGCCCGAGGGGGAGGTCATGCTGCTGGACCCCGGGGACGGCGACGTAGCGGCGAGCGACCTCCAGCTGCGGCTGGACCTGGCCCAGCTCATCGCCGAGCTGGCGCTCGTCGTGGGACCGGAGAAGTCCGCTCAGCTGGCGGTGGAGAGAGTCGAGGGAAGCGAGCTCGTGGCCGTGCTGCCGCTGCTCCAGCCGGTCGTGCTCGTCCGCTCCACCAGGCACGCGCTGCGCCGTCGGCGCGATGTACTGCCCGCTGTCCGCAAGGTGCTGCTCGCGGCCGTGCCTGACGCCGAGGTTGTGCCGGTGCAGCTAGAGCGCATCCGGCCGCGCGCCCTGGTCACCCTGGTCGCGAGCGTCGTCGCCGTGTACCTGCTGGCAGGCGAACTCGCCAAGGCCAGCCTCGGCAGCGCACTGCGCGCCGCGGACTGGCGCTGGGCGCTCGTGGCACTAGGCCTGTCGGCGGCGACCTACGTGGGCGCGTCGCTGTCCGTGTCCGGTTTCGTCGCCGAGAAGCTGGGCTTCGTCCGCACGATCCTCGTGCAGCTGGCCGGCTCTTTCGTCACGCTGGTGACGCCTGCCGCCGTCGGGGGCGTCGCCCTGAACGTCCGCTACCTGCAGCGCAGGAAGATCCCTGCGCCGGTCGCGGTGGCCAGCATCGGGTTGTCCCAGGTGGTGGCCCTCGTCCTGCACATACTGCTGATCGCCGTGTTTGCCGCGGTCACGGGCGCGGCGGACAAGAATCCGATCCACCCGCCGACCTGGTCCTACTTCGTGGTGGGCGGGCTCGTCGCGGTGGCAGGCGGGGCGCTCGCCCTCCCCTCCGGGCGGCGGCTGGTGCGAGCGCGCCTGACGCCGACCTTCGGCCAGGTGCTGCCCCGGCTGGTCGAGATCGCGCAGCGCCCGGCCAAGCTCGCCGAGGGCATCGGCGGCGGGCTGCTGCTGAGCGCCGCCTACATCGCCTGCCTGGCCGCGTCCGTCGCGGCGTTCGGCAGCTCGGTTCCCATCGCCAAGATCGGCTTCGTGTACCTGACCGGAAGCGCGCTCGGCTCGATCATTCCCACGCCTGGCGGGCTCGGCGCCGTGGAAGCCGCGCTGACCGCGGGACTCACCGCCGCGGGCGTCCCCGGCGGGGTCGCGGTCAGCGCGGTCCTGCTGTTCCGCCTGCTGACCTTCTGGCTCCCGGTGCCGCTCGGCTGGGTGTCACTGAACTACCTGGAACGCCGGCACGACCTTTGACCTGTCTCTGGACGGCCAACGGAGTTCCCGCGGTTCAGCGATCGCGGGAACTCCGTTGCCGTCTCAGCCGCTGGGGTTAACCGGTACTACAGGAGACCGTCGGCC
>JAWWPV010000323.1:0-7331 GCA_033854775.1 Trebonia sp. | reverse complement strand
GATCCCGCTCACGTTCGTGCTCGAGGGCCCGGTCGCCTACAGGGCCGCGCTGTGCCGCGCGATTAACGACTGGCTCGCCGAGGAGTGGCTCGACCGCGACCCGCGCCTGCGCGGGAGCATCAACGTCCCCTTCGATTCGCCCGACCTCGCCGTTGCGGAGATCGAGCGGTTCGCCGACGACCCGCGCTTCGTCCAGGTGATGGTGCGCGGCGACACGGAGAGCGAGTGGGGGGACAGGAAGTACTGGCCGATCTACCGGGCGTGCGAGGCGGCGGACTTCGTCGCGATGTGCCACGTGGGCGGCGAGCCAGGCAACCGCTACCGGGGCAGCGGCGCGCCCTCGTACTACCTGGAGCAGCACGTCTGGTTGCACATGCCGGTCGAGCGGCTCGCGATGAGCCTGATCTGCGAGGGCGTCTTCGACGAGTTCCCGCGCCTTCAGGTCGCGCTCGTCGAGGCGTGCCTCACGTGGTCGGGGCCGTTGCAGTGGGCGATGGATGCCGCCTACGAGGTCGCGGGCAACGACGCGCCGCGCCTGCGCAAACTTCCCTCGGAGTACTTCCGCGAGCACTTCTGGCTGAGCACTCAGCCGATCGAGGAACCGGACAACCCGCGCCACCTGGCCCAGTCGATTGAGTTCGCGCGGATGACGGACCGGGTGATGTTCTCTTCTGACTACCCGCACTGGGACTTCGACTCGCCGCTCAAGGCGCTGCCGGCCGCGATGCCCGCGGAGATGCGCAGGAAGATCATGGGCGAGAACGCCGCACGCCTCTACACCAGGCGCCTCGACCGCGGCTGAGCTGGGCCGCATCGGTTAAGGAAGGGCTGGCGCCCGTGCGATGAGTTTCGCCGGCGCGGGCCGTCTGCCTCGGTGAAGGATGTCCCTGCATTTGCCGCCGGTAGGGAGGATGGTGCACCAATGAGTGAGCTACCCGACGACGTCCGTCGCTTGTTCAACGGGGCTAACTACGCCCATCTCGCCACGCTGCTGCCCGACGGCGCACCGCACAGCGTGCCGCTCTGGGTCGACATGGAGGGCGACCGCATCGCCCTGCTTACCTCTGAGAACTCCCGCAAGGGCCGGAACCTCGACCGCGATCCCCGCGTCGCCATCTCGGTCACCGACGCGGCGCAGCCGTTCGCCATGGCGATGGTGCGCGGTCGCGTTGCCGAACGGGTGGAGGGCGACCGGGCGTGGGAGATCATCGACCGCATATCGCAGAAGTACACCGGCGGTCCCTACCCCCTGCGCACCGATCGCGTCGTGTTCCTGATCGAGCCGGAACACGTGGCCGCGACCAGCTTCGGATGAGTTGGGGGAGGACCATCCCATGACCAGGCGACTCGATAAAAGTTAAGGGAAACGTGATGCCGTTGGGCACCGTGCATCGGCGGACGTCCTGCGCCGCGTTTTGCTGCGGCCATCATCGCGGAAACTTTTTTTAGCACGGAGCTTTATCACGCTCTGCGATCAAAAAGTTTCCGCGATAAAAATTGTTTCCGCGCTAATGTCATGGGCGCCACCGTCGGCTCCGCCCGGCGAATCAGCCAGACGGGACGGCTGGGGCGGCTGCGACCGGCGCTACCTGAGCGGCATTGCGCCGCGAGCCGAAAGTGGTGCCACCACCTACCGGGGCCGCCCCGTCGCGGAGATGACCGGAGATGAGCACTGCGGCGCTGAAATGCATCACTCCTTGGATGGATTCCCTGAACGAAATTTCCCGCTGGCTCTCATTCCCAAGCAGGTCCCCAGAATCGCCCCACGGGGTGATGCGTTTGCATTCCTCCCCCGGCCATGCTCAAGAGGCCAAGCCGAAGACGGGAGGTCTCGCATATGCATACGGCGGTCAACCTGCCGCCGCGGCGGCGCGGCCACCCCCCGCGCCTTAGCAAGCGGCAGGATCGAGCGAGCGGACTGGCGATCGCCGGCCCGCTCGTGTTCGTCGGCGGCCTCGCGGCGCTGGCCGCGCTCGTGCCGGTCGGCCACGGGTTCGCCCCGAAGGGCGGAGGCTGGTTCATTCCGGCGGTCGTCGGCGGCGTGTTCACGCTGCACCCGCTGCTCATCGCCGTCCCGTGGGCGGCCTGTTTCGTCTTCGGGCTGGTTGACTTGCGCAACCCGTGGCGAGTCGAGCAGCTGGACCTGCTGGCGCTCGCAGGCTTCTTTCCCGTGGCGATGCTGCTCACCGACGATGCTGCCCAAGCCGGCCTGTGGCTGGCGGCCGCCTGTCTCGGCTGGCTGCTGCTCCGCATGCTCGGCGTGGCACTTGGGATCTGGCGGATGCCGGAACTGCGGCCGTCCGTCAGCTCCAGGCGGTTGCGCCAGGCGATCCTGCTACTGCTGCTCGTCAGGCTCGCAAGCCTCGTCGGTGGCGACATCATGGACGTAGGGCAGGCGAGTTCGCTCGGCGCCTGGCGGCTGCTGCACGGGCTGCACCTTTACGGCGTGGCGTCCTGGCCGGGCCCCGGCGGGCTCCGGGTCTATCGCCCGGACACCTACGGCCCGTTCGCCTACTACGCGTACATCCCCTTCGTGGCCGTTTTCCCGCCGGCGCCGGCGCTGGCCGCGACGCTGCTTCCGGCGCTGTGCTTCGACGCGCTGACGCTCGCCGGGCTATACAAGATCGGCCTGCGGCTCGGCGGGCGGCCACTCGGGCAAGCGTTCGTGTTCGCGTACCTGCTCTTCCCGTTCCCCGACCTCTCCCTGATGGCAGAGACCAACGACGGGCTGATCGCCGCCCTCTGCGTATGGACAATCGCCGTGGCAACGGAGCGTCCGGTAGCTCGGGGACTCCTCCTGGCCGCCGTCACCCTGACAAAATTCCTCCCAGGACTGCTCGCATTGCAGTTCCTTGGCATCGCAAGAGGCCGCAGGCGCTACGCGCTGACCCTCTTCATCTCGCTCGCCGCGATGCTCGCCTGGCCGGTCATCACCTCAGGTCCGGCTCAATTCCTCGACTCGACGGTGGGCTACCAGCTGATACAGCGGGGCGGCGGCACGCAGTTCAGCATCTGGACCTACCTGCCGCACGCGGCGCTCGTGGCAAGGCCACTGCTCGGCGCCGCGCTGGTGCTGCTCGCGCTCTCTCCTCTGTTCCGTCCTCCCGTGCAGGACGTGCGTGAGCACGCCGCGCTCGCCGCCGCGCTCCTCATCGGCGCGCAACTGCTCCTCGGCTACTGGTTCTACAGCTACCTCACCTGGTGCTACCCGCTCCTCATCATCGCGATCATCCGGGCCGGACCGGACCACGGCTCGGGCCCGCGCGACCGGATCCAGCTTGTGGTCATGGCGCACGAGGCGGGCCTGGTGTGACTCACGGCCGGGTGGCGGTGCCGAGGATCTGCGGCGTGGCGGGGAACGTCATCGATGAGTCCGCGGTGGTCAGCTGGTCGATCCGGTCGATGGTGAACCCGGACCGCTCGATGGCCAGGCGGGTGTCCCTGCCGCAGTGGCAGCCGCCGACCAGCCACGGCCAGATGGTGGCGTCCAGCGCCTGCTGGACGCGACGCCGCCCGGGGGTGCCGGCCTGCACGTGTTCGAAGAACCGCAGTTCGCCGCCGGGCTTGAGGACACGGCGGATCTCGGCGAGCGCCTGGTCCTGGTCGGGGACGCTGCACAGGACGAGGGAGGCGACGGCGACGTCGAAGAGGGCGTCGTCGGCGGGCAGGTCGCCGGCGGTGCCGTCGACGACCTTGACCGGGACGGCGGCCTGCGCGGCGTTGGCCTCGGCGATGGACCGCAGGTGGGGTTCCGGCTCGACCGCGATCACCTCAGTGACCGAGGCCGGGTAGTGGGCGAAGTTGAGGCCGTTGCCGGCTCCGACTTCGATCACCCGTCCGGACGCGCCGCCGACGAGCGCTTGGCGGTAAGTTCCGACACCCTTTTCCATGAGGAGGCTTGCGCGGGCGTACCAGCGGGCGAAGAGGGGGTGGCGGTGACTCATGGCGTCCTCCCGTAAGGCCGGGCTAGCTCTAGTTCGGGAGAGTACTGCCCGTACGCAAACCCCGGCGGACAGCTTCCGCCCCGTGAGGTCATAAAGTGTGGTCGTGCCAGGTGTCGGATCGAAAGTCACGAGTTTGTCCTGGGTAGTGGCGGGCGGGCTGGCCGCGTGGGCGGCGGCCAGGGTCATCGCGGTTGATCGGGACCGCCGCGCCGAGACCCCGGCGGTGCCGTTGCTCGCCTTTACCCCGCAGGTAGCCGCGGCCGCGCCGTGGGCCGCGCTCGGGCTGCGCCTGGCGAGACGGCGGGGACCGGCCGCGACGGCCGCGGTGGCCGCTGCGGCGCTTGGCGTGGTGGTGCGCTCGCGCAGAATCACGAGGCCCCAGCCGGGGGCCTGCGGGCCGATGCTGCGGGTGCTCACGGTGAACTTGTACTTCGGCCGGGCCGACGCGGAGGTTGTCGTCGCCCGGGTCCGCCAGGTCGGGGCGGACGTGCTTTTCCTCCAGGAGCTCACCGCGGACGCGGTGACCCGGCTAAAGCAGGCCGGGCTTGACGACCTGATGCCGCACACGCAACTCGACCTCAGGGGCGGCTCGCGCGGCTCAGGGATCTACTCCCGGTTTCCGCTGAGCGAGGGCCCGTCCGTGGCGCCAGTGCACATGGCGCAGCCGACCGCGCTGCTTGAGCTGCCAAACGGGGACCGGGTCGAGCTCGTCTGCGTGCACCCCGTCACCCCGAACCTAGGGCGCGGCGGCGCCGCGCCGTGGCGGGCAGAGCTCGCGGCACTCCCCCCGCCGGGCGAACTGCCGAGGGTGCTCGCGGGGGACTTCAACGCCACCCTTGATCACGCCGCGTTCCGCGACGTGCTGCACCTCGGCTACGCCGACGCCGCGCTACAGGCGGGGAAGGCGCTGACGCCCACCTGGGGACCGCCGGGGCAGGGCGCGGTGCTCACCCTCGATCACGTGCTGGTGCCCCGCGGCTGCGCGGTCCTCGAGTACTCCGTGCACGTCGTCCCCGGCACCGACCACCGTGCCGTCTACGCGGAGATCCAGCTCCCCGAGCGGTAACCGCACGCCGAGGCCGGCCGCGCACGCAGGCGTCGGCCGAGGCTGGCGCGCGACGCACGAAGTCGTTCTGGCGAATGTATTTGATTCTTCCGAACGGATTCGTGCTCCGCGCCTCTCCCCAATAACTCCCTCCGCGGGGCAGGCCGGCCGTCAGCCGGTGCGCCGGTCGAGGCCGAGCAGTGCCAGCGCGGCGTCCGCGTGCGCGGCGGCCTGCGCGGGGGTTGGCGGCGGGTCGATGCCGAGCAGCCTCCTGCGGTGCCGCTCGCCGAGCAGCAGGGAGAACAGCGGCTCCGCGAGCGGTTCGCCCGCCGGGCCGCGCTCGGCGCGGATGTGCTCGGCGAGCCTGGCGACGTGCCGCGCGTCGCCGCTGCTGTGCAGGATCAGGGCGAGTTCGGGGAACCTCGTGGATTCGGCGATCACGAGCTGGTGCAGGCCGACGAGTTCGTCGGAGTGGACGCGGCTGACGATGCGCGCGGCGAGCGTCTCGAGCGTGTCCCGGTCGCTGGCCGCGTCCAGGCTCACGGCGGCGGCGAGGTCCCGCACCATGGCGGCGAACACCCCGGCCTTGTCGCCGTAGTACGCGTAGAGGGTGCGCTTTGTCACCTGGGCCGCGGCCGCGAGCTCGTCGACCGTGCTCGCGCCGTAGCCGGTTCTGAGGAAGACACCGAGGGCGGCGGTGAGGATCTCGGTTTCCCGCCTGCGGCGCTCGTCGGCCGTCGGCCGCCCGCGTTTGCGCAGCGCGGGGACGTGCGGGTGCCCGCCCATGACCGTCCTCACTCCTTCGCGTCGTTCACTGTCTCGAATTGTGCTCCCAGGTGTCTTGCCTGGCCAGCAGGGGTTCCGAATAGAATGATACAAAACAGTGTCATTACTTCCGGCGCGGCCCACGAGGTCGGGGAAGGCTAGGCAATGGCAAGTCAGGCACGTCAGCGGCGCTCCGCGCCGCAGGCACGGCCCGCGGAGAGCGAGGCCGCGGAGAGCGAGGCCGTCGAGGCCGTCGAGGCCGTCGAGAACGCGTCGGGTCCGGCGCCCGGTGACCGGGACGGGCAGGCCCGCGAGTTCTACCGGGACATGGTGCTCGTCCGCCGTTTCGAGGAGCGCGCCGCCCGAGCGTACACCGAGGCCCTCGTCGGCGGATACTGCCACCTGAACCTCGGCGAGGAAGCAGCCGTCGTCGGCCTCATGTCCGCTCTAAAACCAACCGACTACCTCTTCACGAACTACCGCGAGCACGGCTACGCGCTCATGCGCGGCATCGACCCGAACCGGGTGATGGCCGAGCTGTACGGCCGCGTCGACGGCGTCTTCAAGGGCTGGGGCGGGTCGATGCACATGTTCGACGTCACGCACCGGCTGCTCGGCGGGTACGGCATCGTCGGCGGCCAGCTGCCGCTCGCGACCGGCGCGGCGCTCGCCATCGACTACCGGGGCGGCGACGAGGTCGTGATGTGCACCCTGGGCGACGGCACGACCGCCATCGGGGCCTTCCACGAGTCGCTGAACATCGCGGCCCTGTGGAACCTGCCGATCGTGTTCGTCATCATCAACAACGGGCTCGGCATGGGCACCGCGGTCGCGAGGTCGTCCGCCGAGCCCGACCTGTACAAGCGGGGCGCCGCGTACCGGATGGCGTCGGCGCGCGTCGACGGCTTCGACCCCGTCGGCGTCCGCGACGCGGCGGACAAGGCCATCGCGGCGGCCCGCGGCGGCCGGCCGTACCTGCTTGAAGTCGTCACCGAACGGCTGCGCGGCCATTCCGTCGTCGACCCGGCCAAGTACCGGTCCGCCGAAGAAGCCGAGCGGCTCAAGCATGAGGACCCGATCCAGCTCCTCGGCGCGAAGCTAACGGCCAACGGGGTGCTCGACCCCGACACGGTCACCACGATCGAGGCAGAGGTCGCGGGCATCGTCACCGCGGCCGCGGACTTCGCCGCGAGCAGCCCGTACCCGGATGTGGCCACGCTGTTCGACTACACCTACGCGACGTCGGTGCCCAACGACTCGCGCCGGCTGCCCGGCGAGCCGCTGTTCGAGCCGCTGCCCGCCCCCGCCGCCCAAGCTGCCGCTGGAGCCAGCGCATGACCATCATGACCTACCGCCAGGCGCTGCACGACACGCTGCGCGCGGAGATGCTCAGGGACGACAGCGTGTTCCTGATGGGCGAGGAGATCGGCGTCTTCGAGGGTTCCTACACGATCACCGCCGGCCTGCTGAAGGAGTTCGGCGACAAGCGGGTGCGCGACACCCCGATCGCCGAGGAGGGCTTCGCCGGGGCTGCCATCGGCGCCGCGATGCTCGGCCTGCGCCCGGTCGTCGAGATG
>JAWWPV010000322.1:0-16596 GCA_033854775.1 Trebonia sp. | reverse complement strand
TACAGTCCGGCGTGCCGCCAGGCGCAAATCGGACGTCGGCCCTAGACTCCACCCATGCACGGGATGCTCAGCGCGGGGGTCATTATCCTTGCCTACGCTGTGGTCGCCATCGCAGCCGGCTACACGGCCGTCAAGGTGATCAGGGGAGGCCCGCATGACGGATGACGGCACGCCAGATAACGAGTCAGAGGACGCCTCCACTGGCGCGTCCGATACGATGGCGGGCTTTGCCATCGGGCGCGCAGCCGGGGGGTACGGGGGGTCGTCCCCCCGGGAGACAACTGAATTGCCGCCTGAGCACCCGGCCATCGCGCCGCTCAGCTTCCTGCTCGGCCGCTGGAGAGGCGCGGGCAAGGGCGACTACCCGACGATCAAGCCCTTTAACTTCTTCCAGGAAGTCGCTTTCTCGCACATCGGCAAGCCGTACCTGATCTACACCAGCCGCACCTGGCGGCTGGCGGAAGACGAGAACGGCGAGCCGCGGCAGGACGAGAACGGCCACCTGGTCAGGCTTGAGCCGCTCGCGCTGGAGACCGGCTTCTGGCGACCGCAGCCGGAGGGCAAGGTGGAGGTGCTGCTCACGCACCCGAGCGGGATCACCGAGATCTACGCGGGCGAATTCCGGGGCCTGACGAGCATCGAGATGGTCACCGACGCGGTCGCCAGGACCGCGACCGCCAAGCCGTACACCGCCGGCAAGCGGCTTTACGGCCTGGTCCCCAGCCAGACGAGGGAGGGGGAGAAGGACCTGGCCTACGCCTTCGACATGGCGGCCATGGGCCAGCCACTGACCCCGCACCTGTGGGCCGTCCTCCAGTGGGACTGGATCGAGTAGGCCAGGACCTGCGGGGGTACGGGGGTCGTCCCCCGGGAGAAAACAGTAAAGAACCCCCGGGCGACTCGCGCGCCACAACGACGCGGGACCGACTGGACAAGGTCGGTCAGCCCGGAGGTCCGGTGATTGCCAGAAATTAGCCCGCCGCCGCCCATCAGGGCCGGGATCCGCCACGCGGACCCACACAGCGGGGGCAGCGGCTAGCTAGCAGCCACCTCGCAAGTCCCACAAGTATGCATTACCTAGGACCACCTCCCTTCCGCGTACCTCAAACGCTACGCGAGTTCCCCGGACTGACGCAAGAGATTATTTGCGGTGCAGCGACAGCCATGAATGTGGCACCGGTGCCACCAGGCCGTTGCGATGGGACATCGATGCGACCGAACTAGACTCGAAGCCATGGAGCAAGGGCCGCAGCGAGACCGCAGCTGGGACGAGGAGCTCCGGTTGCGCGGCTACCGGGTGACCCCGGCGCGCCAGCTCGTCCTCGAGGCGGTCGCCAGGCTCAATCACGCGACCCCGGAGGAAATCGCGGCCTGCGTGCAGCAGATCGCCAAGGGCGTCAACATCTCAACGATCTACCGGACGCTTGAGCTGCTTGACAGCCTCGGCCTCGTCGCCCCCACCCACCTGAACCACGGCGCGCCGACGTACCACCTGGCCACGGAGGGCGCGCACGTCCACCTCGTTTGCCAGGACTGCGGGAAGATCGACCAGGCCAGCCCGGATGCGATCGCGCCGCTCACCAGGGCGCTCGATGAGCGGCACGGGTTCGAGATCAACGTCTCGCACCTGACCGTGTTCGGCCGCTGTCACGACTGTAGGAGCAAAAATAGTGCTTGAGATCAACGGCGCGGTCGAAGCGGAGTCGCCGGACGAAGGGGTCGCCGCCCATTACGGCGACCCCGCGCGGGAGCAGCGCGCGATGACCGAGGGCCAGGTCCTCGTCGACCGGTCCAACCGGGGGGTCGTCAAGATCAGCGGCCCGGACCGGCTGAGCTGGCTGCACAGCCTTACCAGCCAGGACGTGGAGCGCCTCGCCCCCGGCAGCACCAAGGAGGCGCTCATCCTGTCCCCTCAGGGGCACCTTGAGCACCACCTGACGCTCACGGACGACGGCACGGCCACCTGGATCCACGTCGAGCCGCACACCGCAAAGGCCCTGGTCGACTACCTCAACTCCATGCGCTTCATGCTGCGGGTGGAAGTCGAGGACCTGACCGGGGCACTCGTGGTGCAGACGCTGGCGGGCCCGCTCCCGGCTGAGGGTGGAGTCATATCCCGAACGGAAGCGGCTGACTCCGTGCCCGCCACGATTCTCGAAGACGCGGGGGCGAGCGCAGTCATGCAGAACCCGTTCGGAATCGACCTGATCGTTGCCCCCGAGGCGGCGGTAAAGCTGGCGGCGACCTTCCCGGTCGCCGGCCTCTGGGCCTTTGAGGCGGCGCGGATCGCCGCGCGCGTCGCGCGGCCAGGACTTGACTCCGATCACAAGACCCTGCCGCACGAGATCGGCCTCATCGACTCCGCCGTGCACCTGAGCAAGGGGTGCTACCGGGGCCAGGAGACCGTCGCGAGGATCCACAACCTGGGGCACCCGCCCCGTCGGCTCGTCTTCCTGCACCTGGACGGCTCCGTGGACCGGCTGCCCGCGCACGGCTCGCCGCTGACCCTCGCGGACGGCACGCAGGTGGGGTTCGTCGGGTCCGCCGCGCGGCACTTCGAGCTCGGGCCGATCGGGCTTGGGCTGGTCAAGCGGTCCTTGGACCCGGGCGTTACGCTGCTTGCCGACGGCGTGGCCGCCGCGCAGGAGGTCGTCGTCTCGCCGGAGGCGGGGGCCAACGTCAAGGTCACGCTGCGGCGGGACAGCGTGCCGCAGCCGCCGGCCGGCCGGCGGACGCTGTAATAACGGGTCGAGTTAGCTAGGGGAGGCCTTGTGCTCCGCAGGGCGCTGATGGCGGCTGCCGCCAGCGAACGGGTCAGGGAAGCGGTCAAGGGGACGCAAGCGGCGCGGGCCGTCGTGGACCGGTACGTGGCCGGTGAATCGAGCGAGGACGCGGTGACGGCGGCGCGGTCGCTGCGCTCCGCCGGGCTGCTGGTGACGCTTGACTACCTGGGCGAGGACACCACCGACGCCCAGCGGGCGGCGGCGACCGCCGCGCAGTACGTGCACCTGCTCGGCAAGCTCGCCGCCGAGGGGCTGACCGAGGGCGGCGCGGTCGAGGTCTCGGTGAAGCCGACCGCCGTCGGGCTGCTGCTCGGCTCCGAGGGCCAGCCCGAGCCGAACGCCCTTGGCGAACGGGTCGCGACCGAGCACCTGGAGCGGATCGCCATCGCCGCCAGGGACGCCGGAACGACCGTGACCATCGACGCCGAGGACCACACGACCACCGACGCCGCGCTGCGCATCGCCGGCTCGCTGCGATCGGGCTTCCCCTCGGTCGGGACGGTGGTGCAGGCGACGCTGCGCCGCACCGAGGACGACGTGCGCGCGCTCGTCGCGCCAGGTACGCGGGTCCGGCTGTGCAAGGGCGCCTACGCCGAGCCGGCCGCCGAGGCGTTCGATACCAGGCACGACGTCGACAAGTCCTTCGCGCGCTGCCTGCGCATCCTGATGGCGGGCCCCGGGTACCCGATGATCGCGACGCACGACCCCCGTCTTGTCGCGATCACCAGGTCACTCGGCCTCGCTCGCCCGGCGGACAGCTTCGAGTACCAGATGCTGCACGGGGTCCGCCCGGACGAGCAGCGGCGCCTGGCCGCGTCCGGCGCGAAGGTCCGCGTCTACGTGCCTTACGGGGGTGACTGGTATCCGTACCTGGTCCGGCGGCTCGCCGAACGGCCGGCGAACCTGGCGCTTTTCCTGCGTTCGCTAGGGTCTAGGTCATGATCGCGATACTTGGCACGGGGAAGATGGGCGAGGCGCTGCTGTCCGGGCTGCTCCGGGCGGGGCGCTCGCAGGCGGAGGTGGCCGCCGTGGTGCGCAGGGCCGCGCGCGCCGATGAGCTGCGCGCGTCTTACGGGATCCCGGTGCTGAACGTCGCGGAGGCGGCCGCGAAGGCCGAGACGCTCGTGATCGCGGTCAAGCCGCAAGACATGGAGCGGATGCTCGACGAGATCGCTGACCTTGTCTCGCCGTCACAGCTCGTGATCTCGATGGCGGCGGGCATCACCACGTCGTTCATCGAGCGGCGCTTCCCCGTTGACGTGCCGGTGGTCCGGGTGATGTCCAACACGCCCGCGCTCGTGGACGAGGCGATGTCGGTGGTCTCCGCGGGCTCGTTCGCGGGCGAGGAGCACCTGCGGCACGCGGAGGAGCTGCTGGCCCCGCTCGGCAAGGTGATCCGCATCCCCGAGTACCAGCAGGACGCGGCGACCGCGCTGTCGGGTTCCGGGCCCGCGTACGTGTTTTACCTAGTCGAGGCGATGGTGGACGCGGGCATCCTGCTTGGCATGCCGCGCCGGACGGCGCTTGAGATGGTGACCCAGACCGTTTACGGCGCCGCGACGATGCTGCGCGACTCCGGCGAGCACCCGGTGATCTTGCGCGACGCGGTGACGTCGCCCGCGGGCACGACGATCGCGGCGATCCGCGAGCTCGAGAAGCACGGGGTCCGCGCCGCGTTCCTCGCGGCGATCGAGGCGGCGCGCGACCGTGGCCGCGAGCTTGGCGGCGCGTGACAGCGTGAGCGGATCGACTGCGGTTGTCTGGGATGAGGCCCTGACGAGGTATGACTTCGGTCCCGGGCACCCCTTCGACCCGGTCCGTATCCGGCTCACGATGGAGCTCGCTGGCGCGCTTGGGGTCCTGTCATCCCCCGCGGTGAGCATGATCACACCTTCCCCTGCCACCGATAGCGAGCTCGAGACGGTGCATGACCCCCAGTACGTCGCGGTGGTGCGGCATGCGGGGCGTGCCCTGGTGCCCGCCGTCCGGTACGGGCTCGGCACCGACGATGACCCAGTCTTCGAGGGCATGCACGAGGCCGCCGCCCTGGTCGTGGGCGCGACGCTCGCGGCGGCCCGGTCGGTCTGGTCGGGTGCCACGGCGCACGCGGTGAACGTCGCGGGCGGGCACCATCACGCGATGCGGGCGAACGCCAGCGGGTTCTGTGTCTACAACGACCTCGCGGTCGCGATCAAGTGGCTGCTGTCCGCAGGGGCGGAACGGGTGGCGTACGTCGACCTCGACGTGCACCACGGTGACGGGGTGCAGGCGGCGTTCTACGACGACCCGCGGGTGCTGACGATCAGCCTGCACGAGCATCCCGCCACGCTGTTCCCCGGCACCGGGCTGCCCGACGAGACCGGGACCGGCGATGGCGAGGGGTACGCGGTCAACGTCGCGCTGCCCGCGGGCACCGAGGACGCCGGGTGGCTGCGGGCCATCGACGGCGTGGTACCGCCGCTGCTGCGCGCCTTCAGGCCGACGGTGCTCGTCAGCCAGCACGGCTGCGACGGCCACCGGCTCGACCCGCTCGCGCACCTGTCGCTCAGCGTTGACGGGCAGCGGCAAGCCCAGCTCATGATGCACGAACTGGCGCACGAATTGTGCGACGGGCGCTGGGTCTCGACCGGCGGCGGCGGGTATGCGCTCGTCCAGGTGGTGCCGCGGACCTGGACGCACCTGCTCGCCATCGCGGCGGGGACGCCGCTTGACCCGGAAATGGCGACCCCGGCTCAGTGGCGGGAACTCGCGCAGTCCCTGACCGGCGAAACGGCGCCGCGGACGATGACCGACGGAGCACCGCCCCGCTATGTTCCATTCGCGTCTGGCATGGATCCCGACGATGCGGTGGATCGTGCCATCATGCGAACCCGGAGCGCCGTGTTTCCCTCGCATGGCCTGCCCGCGATGTTAATTTTTCCGCATGGACGACCACCCTCAGTACCGGTGACAGGCTAGATCTTCGGTTGCCTTGAGAGCTGCTTGACGTGCTCCTTTTCGTCCTTTTCATAGAATCGTCTACGGGGTCGCAAGGTGCACGCGTCTGCTACCGGCCGGAGAGTAAGAACAATGAGGCTATTAGGGGCCTTGCTCTTTTCCGTACGAGACTTACCCTGGGATACGTACGTGACTGGTGCGCTGAATCCGGTCAGGCGTGCTCGGCTTCGCGCGGAAGAGGGCAATGATGGCAACCGAAACTCCCCTTAGCGACGTTAGATTCCTTACTGTCGCCGAAGTGGCCACGATCATGCGGGTATCAAAGATGACCGTCTATCGGCTGGTCCACTCCGGCGAACTGGAAGCCATACGAGTCGGTCGTTCTTTCCGGGTCCCCGAGCAGGCGGTTAACCAGTACCTGCGGGCGGCCTTCGTCGGCACTGTCTGAGCGCACGTAATGGCTGCTGAGCGCGGGTGACCGGAACCGCTCGCAGCACCCAGAGCCGCGCTTGGGCCACGCCTGGCGTTTTCGCGGTTGCCGGACATCTGAGGGTCGGTGTGCGGCATCCGCGAAACCGGGGGCGCTGGCCGTGCCCGTGCTTCCCCCGGCGGACGGGAGGGCGTTCGCCGGGGAAGCACGGCACTGCCTGGGCCACCCGGGCATCGGGGGTAGCCGGGCGTCCCCCGGGGATAGCAGTCTCACCGCCCTGCGGTACCAGGTACGCTTGAGCACTGCGTGAGCGGTTGGCGTTCACGGTTCCCTCTAATTTCGGGCGTGCGCCCAGCCTCCCGGCCGCCGGTGAGTGATGGCGTGCCCGTCTGCCAGTGTGCCGAAGGGATGGTGGCCTGATGGGCTCAGTCATCAAGAAGCGTCGCAAGCGGATGGCGAAGAAGAAGCACCGCAAGCTGCTGAAGAAGACGCGGATCCAGCGCAGGAACAAGAAGTAGTCTGGCCTAGCGGGCGCTGCGGGTCTCGCGGGTGCGCCGGTGGCGTGCCCGCGGTCTCCGCCCCCGTGAGACGTCGGCCTGTCCGGTGGGCAGGCTCCCGCTCGCGTCGGTGTGCGAACCAGTGGATCACGGTTCGATCATGCGGATTGTCGGTGACACGTTGGCCGCAGTGGCCGGCCTGGCTGACAATGGAAGGCGCGGGAGCCCTATACCGAGATCGGAGCGGATATGAGCGGCAGACGGCGACGCGACGATGAATGGGGCGACGGCCGCCTAGACGCGCAGGAAGACCGGCGCGACCCCTGGGCCGACGACGGTATCGGCGATTGGGGCGACCGGGGCGCCGATCCTGGCGCTGACGCCGATCGGTCGGGCGCGTCCTCCGGCGGAGGCTACGCGGGCAGTGGCGGCGCGGGCAGTGGCGGCGCGGCAGGAGCTTACGTGCGCAACGCACCGCCTGGCGGCCAGGCGTACGCGGCTCCGTCGTTCCCGTCGTTCCAGATGGAAAACGGCGGGGACGGCTACGGTGCCGGTTCCGGCCAGCGCGGCGCGTCGAACGGCTACGCCGCGGGCGGGTACGGCGGTGACGGACGGGACGCCGGGCACGGTGCCGCCCGTGATACCTACCAGGGTGCCGGGTACGGGCGTAACGTCGGCGGCGGTAATGGCGGCTATGGCGGGCCTGGCTACGGCTCAGCCGGTCAGGGAAACGACTCTGGCTACGGTGGCGGCTCTGGCTACGGTGGCGGCGCCGGCTACGCGGGTGCCAATGGCCGGTCCGGCAGCCCCAGCTTTAGCCCCGAATTCACGCCTGTCGATAATGATGACGCGGATGACGACGCCACCGCCAGCACGCCCCGGCCATACGGGCGGCTTTCGATTTACACGTTGCATGACGATAAAATACGTGAATTCGACCGGCTTGCCGAACGTGCCGCGGAAGGTGTTCGCGCGTCAGAGCCCGACACTCTTGTCTACGTCATCCACGTAGTGCCTAAGGCGCCGATGCAGCGGATCATCTACGAAATCTATCGGGATCGCGGCGCGTTCCTGAGCCACGAGCGGCAGGCGCATATCCGGCAGTTCGCCGCGGACCGCGCCTCGTGCGTTCTCGCGACGAACATCATCGACTTGCGACTGAAATACGCGAAGGTGGCGGCGCTCGGCTCGGCGCCGGAGACCGCGGCGGCGCCGCAAGCGAGCTGGACGCCGCGCGCGGCCGACGCGCAGGGCAGCGACCGCTACGCGGCGACGACCCAGTACTCGCCTGCTCAGTATTCATCCCCCCAGTACCCGTCGGCATCCCCCCAGTACTCGCCGGCCCAGTACCCTTCGGCCCAGAACCCGCCGGCCCAGTACCCGCCGGCCCAGGCGCAGGGCTCGGGGACGGCGGCGAGCTTCACGCCGGCGAAGGCCTACGGTGCGGACAATAGCCAGCCCCCGACGGTCGGCCGCGAAGCGTACCCCCCGGCCGCCCAGTACGGTAACTCCGGTAACGGGGCATATGGGGCAAGCAACGGTCAGTACGGTGCGGCTAACAGCAACGGCTACTCGGGTGCCGCCGGGTACGCGAATGGTGGCAGTTACCCGAGTAACGGCTATCCGGCCGCCAATGGATACCAAGGTGCCAACGGTTACTCGGGGGACAATGGCTACTCCGGTGCTAACGGGTACCAGAGCGCCAACGGCTACTCAGGTGCCAATGGTTACTCGAACGGCAGCGGCTACTCAGGTGCCAATGGTTACTCGAATGGCAGCGGTTACTCCAGTGCCTCAGGCAATGCCGGCGGCAACGGGTACGCGGCCGACGGATACGGCCAGCAGGTAGCAGCATCGCCCGGCGCGTCGGCGGGCGCTCAGTACACTCCGCGGTACCGCGAGCTCACCAGTGGCGCGCAGCCCGCTGCGGCCGACGCGGGCGGCCACCAGGAGGACGAGAACCGCTACCCGGACGGTGGCAGGCAGTCGGCCAGGCCGCCGTCATCCGAGTGGCCGCCCAGGTCGCAGGACTACCGGTAGGCGAGCGCGGTGACTGTGCCGAGGATCACGCTCCTCGCCCGCCCGGGGTGCCACCTGTGCGAGGACGCGCGCGCGGTCATCAGCAAGGTGGCTGATGACCTCGGCGTGGCGTGGGAGGAACGTGACATCACGCAGTCAGCGGCGGATCTGCGCGAGTACTGGGAGAAGATCCCGGTCACGCTCGTGGACGGCGTGCAGCACGACTTCTGGCGAGTCTCCGAGGATCGCCTTCGCCGCGCTTTGCAGTGACCCCCGGGGGAGCGGCCCCGGCACCGGGACTTTGTGCATTTGTTCACAAACGGCGTATGGTAGTTAGGTCGCGCACCAACATGCGCCGCCCTAACCCACGCGGGTCGTGTCCTCGCCCGGCCCGCCACAGCGCCGAACCGTCCCCGGGAGCGTCGCATGTCCAGTGCCGCCGAGCTGTCAGACTCAGAAGCCGAGTCAGGCCATACCTCAGAACGGTCAGATCCAGGCGGTATCCCCGAGGCCACGGTGGCCAGGCTGCCCGTCTACCTGCGGGCCCTCTACGCGCTCGCGGAGCGCGGCGTCACCACCGTGGCGAGCGACGAGCTCGCGCGGTCGGCCGGCGTTAACTCGGCCAAGCTCCGCAAGGACCTGAGCCACCTGGGTTCCTACGGCATCAGGGGCGTCGGCTACGACGTGGAGTACCTGGTCTACCAGGTCTCAAGGGCCCTGGGGCTGAACCAGAACTGGCCCGTGGTCATCATCGGCGCCGGTAACCTCGGTCGCGCCCTCGCGAACTACGGCGGGTTTCTCACCAGGGGTTTCCGCATCGAGGCAGTGCTCGACAGCGATCAGTCGCTAGTCGGGCGCCAGCTCGGCAGCGCGATCGTCAGGCACGTCGGCGAGCTTGAGGCGGTCGTGGCGGCGCACGGCATCGCGATCGGCGTGATCGCGGTGCCCGCGGGGGCGGCCCAGGCCATGTGCGACAGGCTCGTCGCCGCCGGGGTCACCAGCATCCTGAACTTCGCGCCGCTCGTGCTCAATGTGCCAGATGGCGTGGATGTGCGTAAGGTCGACCTATCGATTGAGCTGCAAATCCTCGCCTTCCACGCGCAGCGGCGCAACGCCGCGCGGTTCGGGCAGGCAGTGGACCAGGCAGCAGCGGAAGCGTAGGCGGTGCAAGAGTGAGCGTCCTCGTCGTTGGCCTGAGCCACAAGAGCGCGCCGGTTGCTGTCCTTGAGCGCGCCGCGGTCAGCGGTGACGCGCTTGGCAAGCTGCTGCACGATGTCGCGCTCCTGCCGGACACCGCCGAGACGTTCGTGATCTCTACCTGCAACCGGGTTGAGGTCTACGCCGAGGTCGGCCGTTTCCACGGCGGGGTCGCGGGGGTATGCGAGCTGCTGGCGCGGTACTCGGGCATCCCCGCGCAGGAGCTGACCTCCTGCCTGTACGTGCACTATGAGGACCGCGCGGTCCAGCATCTCCTGGCGGTATCGAGCGGCCTTGAGTCGATGGTGGTGGGCGAGGACCAGATACTCGGCCAGGTACGGTCGGCGCTGAAGCTGGCGGGTGAGCAGGGGACGCTCGGCCGGTCGCTGCGCGACCTGGGACGACTCGCGCTGCGCACCGGCAAGCGGGCCCGCGCCGAGACCGGCATCGACCGGCTTGGCCTCAACCTGGTCAGCGTGGGCATTGACCTCGCCGTCCCCGGTCCTGGCGATGTCAGCAAGAACGAGGGCGGCCGACTTTCCGGTCTGCACGTCCTTGTCGTCGGCGCGGGAGCGATGAGCGGGCTTGCCGTGGCGACCGCGGCGCGCGCCGGTGCCGGGCGGCTGACGGTGGCGAACCGCACGCGCGCGAAGGCGGAGCGGCTAGCCGCCGGTGTCAGCGGTGATGTCGCTGGTGCCGTGGCGGACCTCGCGGACCTGCCCGCCGCCATCGCGGCGGCCGACCTGGTGATCTCCTGCACGGGGGCGGCCAGCCTGGTGATCACCGAGGCGATCGTGCGGGAAGTCCTCGCCGGACGCCGGCCCGGTCACGAGCTCGTCCTGCTCGACCTCGCGATGCCACGGGACGTCGACCCGGCGGTCTGCGACCTGCCTGGCGTGCGCGTGATCGGCATGGACGAGTTGCGTGGCACCCACGGCGGGGTGGGCGCGGACGAGATCGCGGCGGTCCGCGCGATCGTCGAGGAGGAGTTCGCCGCCTACGGCTCAGCGGTCCGCGCCGCGCGGGTGACGCCGACGGTGGTGGCGCTGCGGGCGAAGGCGGCGACGCTCGTCGACGCGGAGCTGACCAGGCTGGCGGGCCGCCTGTCCGAGGAAGGCGTGAGCGGGCGGGCGCTGGAGGAGATGGCCCAGACCGTCCGCCGAGTGGTAGACAAGCTGTTGCACGCGCCTACCGTCCGGGTTAAAGAACTCGCATCGTCGCCCGACGGCGAGGAATATGCCGCCGCCTTGCGGGTGCTCTTCGACCTAGACCCGCGCACCGTCGACGCGGTGACTCGCGCAGAAATCGAATCCCCCAACCTCAGTGACCTGGAAGGGAACCAGTGAACTCGGAACCCTTGCGCCTCGGCAGCCGCAAGAGCCCGATGGCCACCGCCCAGTCGGGCGACGTGGCCAGGCTGATCACCGAGCGCACCGGCCGCCGGGTCGAGATCGTCGGGGTGACCACCCACGGGGACGTGAGCAGGGAGCAGCTGACCCAGATCGGCGGCACCGGGGTCTTCGTGAGCGCGCTGCGGGAATCCCTGCTGCGCGGCGAGGTGGACTTCGTCGTGCACTCGCTTAAGGACCTGCCGACCGGGGCCGCGCCTGGGATCACCCTGGCCGCCACCCCGGCCCGCGACGACCCGCGCGACGCGCTGGTCGCGCGGAACGGCGCGAAGCTCGCCGACCTGCCGGCCGGCGCGCGGATCGGCACCGGCTCGCCGCGCCGCGCCGCGCAGCTCACGATGCTGCGCTCCGACGTCACCTGCGTCCCCATCAGGGGGAACGCGGGCACCCGGGTAGCCAAAGTGCGCGAGGGTGAGTTCGACGCGGTCGTGCTCGCCTACGCGGGCCTGGCCAGGATCGGCCATACCGACCTGGTCAGCGAGATCTTCGAGCCCGACACCATGCTCCCCGCGCCGGGCCAGGGCGCGCTGGCCGTCGAGTGCCGGACAGCCGACACCGACCTCGCCGAGCTGCTCGCCAGGGTCGACCACGCGCCGACCCGCGCCGCGGTGACCGCGGAGCGCGGCCTGCTCGCCGCCCTTGAGGCCGGGTGCAGCGCGCCCGTCGGGGCGTACGCAATTGCGACAGGCACCGACAGGCTGCACCTGGAGGGCATCGTCCTCGGCGCACTTGAGGTAAGTTTCCAGCCTGCCGTACTGGACTCGGCGGCGGCCAGCGGCAGAATGGTGATACGGGAACGTGGCGAGGCGGAACCGGCGGACGCGGCACGCCTTGGGCGTGAGCTAGCCGAACGGATGCTGGCACTCGGCGCGGCAGGCCTGATGCGCGCGGAGGAGACCAACGGAAATGATGCGCATGACTGACAGTTACCTCCCGGGGGAGCGACCCCCCGTACCTCCCGATGTCCGCGCGGCCGGGCCTGATCGCAAAAACCGCGATCTTATCAGGCCCGCCCACACGGACGGTGATCCCGCGGAGGGGCGACCCCCCGTACCCCACACGGACGGTGATCCCGCAGAAGGGCGACCCCCCGTGTCCAACGCGGAGGATGATCCCGCGGAGGGGCGACTCGCCGGACCCCCCGAGGCGCGCGACGGCTGGGTCGCGTTCGTCGGCGCGGGCCCGGGCGACGATGGCCTGATGACCCTGCGCGGTGCCCGGCTGCTCGGCGCGGCGGGCCTCGTCGTCGCCGAGGCCGAGGTAGCGGACCGGGTCAGGCACCTGCTCGCGGCGGACGCCGCGGTAGCCGAGCCCTCCGACGCCGCGGGCACCGCCAGGGAGCTGGTGCAGGCGGCGAAGGCCGGGCAGTTCGTGGTCCGGCTGGTCGCGGGCGACCCGCTGCTGTCCGGCGCGGCGGCCGAGGTGCAGGCGTGCGCCAAGGCAATGGTCCGCTACGAGATCGTCCCTGGCGTGCCCGCCGCGACGGGAGTCCCTGCTTACGCGGGGATCGCGCTGCCCGCCGACAGCGCGGGCGAACTCCGCGTCGTGCATGCCAACGAGGTGAGCCAGGTCGGCTACGCGGCCGGCACCCTGGTGGTCCTTGGCGCGGAGACCGCGCCAGCCGATCTCGGCAAGATGCTGATCGCGGCTGGCTGGCCCGACGCCACCCCGTTCGCGATCACCTGGGACGGGACGACCACCGACCAGCAGACGGTCGTCACCACGCTCGGCCGGATCGGGCCCGACCTGAAGGCGGCGGGCGTGACCGTCGCCACGACCCGTGGCGGCGCGGTGGCCGTGATCGGCGAGGCGGTGGCCGCGAAGAGCAGGATGTCCTGGTACGAGACCAAGCCGCTGTTCGGCTGGCGGGTGCTCGTGCCGCGGACCAGGGAGCAGGCGTCGGTCGTGTCCGAGCGGCTGCGCGAGTACGGTGCCGTGCCCGAGGAGGTGCCGACCATCGCGGTCGAGCCGCCGCGCACCCCGCAGCAGATGGAGCGTGCCGTCAAGGGCCTGGTCACCGGCCGGTACCAGTGGATCGCGTTCACCTCCACCAACGCGGTCAAGGCGGTGCGGGAGAAGCTTGAGGAATACGGCCTTGACGCGCGTGCCTTCGCGGGCGTCAAGGTGGCGGCGGTGGGCGACCAGACCACGGCGGCGCTGCTCGACTTCGGCATCCGGCCCGACCTGATGCCCGACGGCCAGCAGTCGGCGGAGGGGCTGGCCGAAGCGTGGCCGCCCTACGACGACGTGCTCGACCCGATCAACCGGGTCCTGCTGCCGCGGGCCGACATCGCGACGGAGACGCTGCTCGCCCGGCTGACCGAGCTGGGCTGGGAGGCGGAGGACGTGACCGCGTACCGGACGGTGCGCGCCGCGCCACCGCCCGCCCCCATCAGGGAAGCGATCAAGGGCGGCGGGTTCGACGCGGTGCTGTTCACCTCCTCCTCTACCGTGCGGAACCTGGTCGGCATCGCGGGCAAGCCGCACGCGGTGACCGTTATCGGGGTGATCGGCCCGCAGACCGCCAAGACGGCGACCGACTTCGGCCTGCGGGTTGACGTGTCGGCCACCAAGCCGTCGGTGACCGCCCTGGTTGACGCGCTCGCCGAGTTCGGCGCGGCACAGCGTGACGCGGCCCTGGCGGCCGGGGAGCCGCTGCGCCGCCCGAGCGAGCGCCGCCGTGGCGGCCGTCGCCGGATCCGGTAGCCAGCCCAACGATTGGGACAGGAGAGACCATGAGTGCTCAGTTTCCCGAGGCGAGGCCGCGGCGGCTGCGCGGGACCAGGGCGCTAAGGGCCATGGTCGCGGAGACGGCACTGCGCCCGGCCGAGCTCGTCCTTCCCGTGTTCATCAAGGAAGGCATCGCCGACCCGCAGCCGATCGGCTCGATGCCCGGCGTCTTGCAGCACACGCGGGAGAGCCTCCGCAAGGCGGCCGCCGAGGCCGCCGAGGCCGGCGTGGGCGGCATGATCGTGTTCGGCGTCCCCGCCGACAAGGACGGCCTTGGCAGCGCCGCCGACGACCCCGAGGGCATCTCCCAGGTCGCCATCTCCGATATCAGGGCCGAGGTCGGCGACGACCTGGTGGTGATGGGTGACCTGTGCCTCTGCGAGTACACCGACCACGGGCACTGCGGCATCGTCACCGCCGCGGGGACCGTGGACAACGACGCGACGCTCGACCGCTACGCGTCCACGGCCATCGCGCAGGCGCGGGCGGGCGCCCACCTGATCGCGCCGAGCGGCATGATGGACGGCCAGGTCGGCGCCATCAGGAAGGCGCTTGACTCGGCCGGCTTCCGCGACGTGCCGATCTGCGCTTACCCGGCCAAGTACGCGTCCGCGTTCTACGGCCCGTTCCGCGAGGCCGCCGAGGGCGCGCCGAAGTTCGGCGACCGGGCCGCCTACCAGCAGGACCCGGCGAACGCGCTTGAGGCGCTGAAGGAAGTCGGGCTCGACCTCGCCGAGGGCGCTGACATGGTCATGGTCAAGCCCGCGCTCAGCTACCTCGATGTCATCCGCCGTGTCGCGGACACGGTCCAGGTGCCGGTCGCCGCCTACCAGGTCAGCGGCGAGTTCGCGATGGTTGAGGCGGCCGCGGCCAACGGCTGGGTGGACCGCGACAAGGCGATCATGGAGACCCTCACGTCGATCCGCCGGGCCGGCGCGAGCGTGATCCTGACCTACTGGGCCACCGAAGTGGCCCGCCGGATTGGCTAACTCGAGTAGCCCGGCTGGTCCCCCTGGGTGGCGAGCGTCACGTGCACCCGTCCCGAACGAGGCAGTGGGTGGCGGTACCATTTCGGCAATCCCACTAACAGGTCGGCGGATGCCTTGGCATTCCCTCCCATGATGGGAAGTGGCGGACGACGAGCTACCACGGGGGCCGGATGGTAACGATGATGCGGCGACGAGGCCGCCGGTTGGCGGCACAACGGCTACCAGCGCTAGGCGCGGCGGCACAGGAGTACGCGGCCATGGGCTGGCCGGTATGCCCGGGCGCCCATCCAAGCGGGGGGCTCGACAACCTCGGGATGCCCGACCCTGGCCGAGCCTGCTCATGCGATCGGGTCGGCTGCCCGGCGCCGGGGGCGCACCCCGCCTCACCGACCTGGCAGATGCAGGCCACCGTAGACAGCGCAGTAATCGGACAGTGGTGGGAAGCCCGTCCGGAGGCGAATGTGATCCTCGTCACCGGGCGGGTTTTTGACGTTCTTGACGTGCCCGCGGTCGCGGGGGCGACCGCGCTCGCGAAGATGGCCGCCGCTGGTGTCGAGACCGGCCCGGTCGCGGTGCAGGGCACCGAGCGGATGCTGTTCTTCGTCATGACGAGGGGAGCGCCAGACCACGAGGACGAATGGTGGTCCTGCGGCCTTGACGCGTCGTCGGATCCGACCCTGCAGACCGAGGCGGTGCGCTGGCACTGCCGGGACAGCTACGTGCTCGCCCCGCCGTCCAGGTACGGCAGCGGCCAGGACGTACGCTGGGTGCGCGAGCCGGCGGGGCGGTCGCTCCCCGACGGGCTGCGGCTGCTTGAGTACCTGGTTGACGCCTGTGAGGAAGAAGGCTGACCCGTGACTGAGGATCGTTCCGCCGAACTGTTCGCCCGTGCCGTCGAGGTGACCCCGGGCGGCGTGAACTCGCCGGTCCGCGCGTTCGGGCCGGTCGGCGGGGTGCCCCGGTTCATCGACAGGGCCGCCGGGCCCTACCTGTTCGACGTGGACGGTCGCCAGTACGTGGACCTCGTCTGCTCCTGGGGGCCGATGATCCTCGGGCACGGCCACCCCGCGGTGGTGGCGGCGGTCTCAGCCGCGCTCGCCCGCGGGACGTCGTTCGGCGCGGCGACCCCCGGCGAGGTCGAGCTGGCGACGGCGATCATCGCCCGGGCGCCCGTGGAGCAGGTCAGGCTCGTCAACTCGGGGACCGAGGCGACGATGTCCGCGCTCCGCCTGGCCCGCGGCTACACCGGCCGTGCGATCGTCGTGAAGTTCGCGGGGTGCTATCACGGTCATGTCGACGCGCTGCTCGTCGCGGCCGGATCCGGCGTGGCCACCCTCGGCCTGCCGGACACGCCCGGGGTGACCGGCGCGTCCGCTGCCGACACGGTCGTGCTCGCCTACAACGACGCGGCGGCGGTCAAGGCGCTGTTCGCGGCCCGCGGTGACGAGATCGCCTGCGTGATCACCGAGGCCTGCCCGGCGAACATGGGCGTCGTCCCCCCGCAAGCCGGGTTCAACGAGCTGCTGCGGTCGCTGTGCGACGCGTCCGGCGCGCTGCTGATCATGGATGAGGTGCTAACCGGCTTCCGTGTCACCAGCGAAGGCT
>JAWWPV010000321.1:0-7942 GCA_033854775.1 Trebonia sp. | reverse complement strand
GTTATCCGACGACGGGAGGGTCGCTCCCGGTACCCGGTTCGGGGCGTAGATCTTGCTGTCGCCCGGGTAGGGCTTCTTCCAGTCGCTCGACTGGTACCAGACGTAACGGTTCATCTGCTCCGGGTTGGCGTAGTCGGGCACGGCGTTCGGACCGGTCGTGCGCTGCTTCGTCAGCCACTGCGCCCACTGCGCCGCGACCTGCTTCATGTTCGCGGGCACCGCGGTGGACGCCGCGATCTTGGCCTCGGTCGTCCCCGCGGGGACGTTGGCACCGCAGGGCGGCAGGGTGGTCAGGCCCGCGGTCAGCGAGGTCTGGTTGGGCACCACGTTGAACGGCGTGTAGTTCGGCTTGTTGGTGAACGCCGTGTACATCGGGGTGGCCGCGCTGTCCTTGTCGTTCATCGGGTGGATCCCGAGGATCTGCTCGACGGTGCGGACCATGTTGATCTGCGAGTAGTAGGTGTTGTCCACGATGCCGTGCTGGGCCCAGGGGCTGATGACCTGGATGGGGGCACGGTGGCCGTCGACGTGGTCGGAGCCGGCCTGGGAGTCGTCCTCGACGACGAAGATCGCCGACTGCGGCCAGTACTTGCTGTGCGAGATCTCGTCGACCATCTGGCCGAGGGCGAGGTCGTTGTCGGCGACCTGCGCGGCCGGGCTCGGCGGGCCACCGGTGTGGTCGCTGGAGAGCCAGAACATGTTCAGGTTCGCCGGGCCGTTCTTCTCGAAGTCACGCTTCCAGATCTGCTCCCGGTAGATGTCCGGGACGCTGGTGTCGAACTTCGGGAAAGCGGTGTCCGAGACCTTGTTGAGCGACGGGATCGGCGAGGTCGACGTCATCTGGTACGCCGTGGTCGCGCTCGGGTTCGACTCCATGTTCCCGGCGTCGCAGTACAGGTTCTGCCAGGTCGCGCTGGCTGGCTTGGTGAGGAACTGCTGGAACTCGCCGAAGTCGCGGACGGTCTTGCCCGCGGCCTCCGCGCCGGTCCAGATGAAGCCGCTCTCCTGGTGGCCGAGAGCGTCATCCTCGGTGTCGTAGCTGCGGATGTACTGGCCGGCCAGGGACTGGGTGTAGTCCGGGTTGTCCGCCTGCATCATCCAGTTGTGGCCCTCGGCGGAGTTCGTGCCGGCGTCGTAGAAGTTGTCGTACAGGCCGAACTGCTGAACCAGCGCGTGGTTGTTCGGAGTCACGGCCTCGCCGAACTGGGTGAAGGCCGAGTCGCCGTTGCCCTTCGCGATGTCACCGAACTGCTGGTCGTAGGTCCGGTTCTCCTTGACGATCAGGAAGACGTACTTGATCGAGGAGGGGTCGCCGATCCGCGTCGGGACCGGCACCGGCTTCGCCTTGCTGTGGCCGTTGGCGTACGTGACCGATCCGGGGGTCCAGCCGTTGTTCTTGAAGACCGTGCCGGTCATGGCCCTGATGGCGCCGTCGCTGGGCAGCGTGAACTTCGTCAGCGACGCCGTCGTGTCGTGGGTGCCGTGCGCGTCGGTGGTGGAGCGGCGGGCGTCGATGCCACGCATGTTGGTGACCAGGACGGCGTTGCCGAGGGTGGTGATGTCGGACGGGAAGTAGTCCGTCGGGATCATGCCGACGTAGCTGACCGGGTCCCGCGGGCTCGTGTACTTGTAGACCGCGATCGCGTTCGCGCCGCCGAGCGTCACCAGCAGGTGGCCGTCGTCGGTGAGAGTCACCGCGTCAGGCTCGTACCCGACCTTCGACTCGGGCCACGGCTGCGTCGAGATGGTCTGCACCACCTTGTCGCTGGAGGTGTCGATGACCGAGACGGTGTCGCTGTTCGTGTCCGTGACGAACAGCGCCCCGGACTTGGCGTACAGGGCGGTCGGGTGCAGGCCGACGCTGATGGTCGCCGGGGCCGCAGACGGGTTCGCCGTGTCGATGACGCTCACCGTGCCGGTGGTGGTGGCACCGGTGAAGTCGCTGGCCGGCACCTGGGTGCCGTAAGAGTTGATCGTGGTGTCGCCGGACTTCGCCGGGCGCCCGCCCTCGTTGCTGACGTAGAGCTTGCTGCCGGCCAGGACCAGGTCGCGCGGGGCGTTGCCCACGTTCCAGGTCTGCTCGATGGCCCCGGTCGCCGCGTTGATGGCGACTGCGGTGTTCTGCCCGTTGACGGCGGAGTACACGGTCGACCCGTCGGGCGAGAACACGGCCTTGCCGACCAGGGCCTGCTTCCCGCCCTGCGCCGGGATCGAGATCTGGACCGGGTTGGACAGCGAGCCGTCCGGGTTCACGGTGAACTTGGTGTAGCCGTTGTTCCGGTCAACCCACAGCTGCGAGCCGTCGGGCGAGTACGTGGGGCTTTCCTGGCCCACGTCGCTGCCGCCGGGGCTGGTGTACTGCTGCACCGTCCAGTTCGACAGGTTGACGATGCCGACCGCCTGCGAGCCGTCGGCGAGCGTGACGGCCATGTGGGTGCCGTCCGGGCTGACCGTGGACCCCATGATCTTGCCGTTGTTGAGGACCAGGCGGTCGCCGTACGGGCTGATGATCTGGTTGTCGGAGACGACCAGGCCCTGCTGGACGGTCTGGCCAACCTGGTCGGTGCCGAACCCGGTGGTCGAAGCGACAGCGATCCCGGTCCCGGTGATGGCGAGGGCGACCACGGCCGAGCCGACCGTGACCATGCGCACCTTAGAACCGCCGAAGCGGCGGGGAAGCGGAGACTTCCCGTCACGCTTTCGATGGCGTTTTACTTGCACGCGCTATCCCTTCGATGTGGTGGAGAGCAGGTCGACAAGGCCGTCGAACTGCCAGACCGGGTTCGGTGCGTCCCCGTACGGGGCGTGCACCACGAAGTAGCCGTTCACTTCGTTCGGTCCGTCGCCGTCGGCGACGTACCGCCCGTTCGCGTTGACGTCGAGCTGGTAGATGGCTTGTCCGGTCGCATCGTTGACGCCAGGGAGATGCCAGTAGACGTAGCAGCGCCAGTCGTTTCCGGGCCCTTCCTGGGCGACTAGGCCGGCCCCCTTGGTGCACGACGCCGTGGTCCGCAGCTGCGCCTCGGTGACGTTCAAGTGGTTGACCTCCTGGCTCTGCACCCGGTAGAGATGGGCGAACGACGTGGCGAGCGACCGCTGCAGCTTGCCGGCGTCGATCCCGGAGCCGGTGGCCCCGGTCGCCGCGGCCACCACCCCGGCCGAAAGCACCCACACCCCGACCAGCGGCAGGATTCCTAAGGTGATCGCGCGCCGCACCGAGCCGTCGTTCGCCAGGCTGGTGAAGTCGCGCCGCATGAAGAGCACGTACGCCAGCGCGGTCGCGGTGACCGCCCACGCCAGGCTCACGGCGATGCCGGTAAGCATCGGGCCGAGCATCGGCGGGCTGGTGAACAGGCCGTTCCATGAGAGAAACGCGAAGCTGGGCAGCGCCAGGCGAACGGCGACCGGCATCGGCAGTACCTGGGACGCCAGCTGCATTCCCAGCCCGCCGAAGGCGGGCAGCAGCAATCCGATCGGGGACCGCCCGAAGATGACGGACGCGAGCAGCCCGATCGCGGCGAAGGCCAGTATCGGGGCGAGCACGCAGAGCCAGGCGAGCAGGAGCTTCCCGGCGGCGTCGGCCGGCGACAGCAGGTGGCCGTCGAGACCGGTCAGCGGCCGGCTGCCGACCACCAGCCCGCCGACTATGCCGGAGACCGCCAGCCCGGGCACGCACATCAGGAGGACGGTGAGGCTCGCCAGCGACTTGGCCATGAAGATCCGCCGCGGCGAGCGCACCGCCACGAGCAGGTGACGCCAGGTGCCGAGCCGGTCCTCGGAGGAGAATACGTCACCGGCGACGACCGAGGTGAGCAGCGGGAAGAACCAACTGCCCGCGAAGGACAGCACCACCAGCGCTCCGGCCCACCCCGTGGCGCGGATCTCGCGGCCGAACAGGGTGTCAGCCGGAAGCGTGCTCTGCCCGCTCACTACGACGACGGTGACCGCCGGCCCGATCCAGCACAAACCAATCAGGATGCGTACCCGCCAGTGCGCCAGCAGCTTGACCAGCTCGAAGCGGTACCCGCGCGCCACCGAGACAGCGCGGGGCGCCAGCACTTCGCTGGGGGCGGTCGTCGCGGTCACGGTCATCGGCTGGACTCCTGCTCCTGCTGTTCGGTGAGGGCGAGGAACGCGGACTCAAGTGGCGAGACCATCGGGGTGAGTTCGCGCACCGCGATGTCCGCGCGAACGAGTCGCGGCACCAGTTCGTCAAGGTCGGACACGAGCGCGCGCACCACGAGCACCTCGCGGTCCGGCCGCCCCCCGGCGTTGTCGACCACCTGGATCCCGTCCGTGTCGGCGGCCACGTGGCGGGCTGCTTCGATGTCGGAGGTCACCAGCCGGTAGTCGAGTTCACGGTCCCCGTCGGCCAGCTTGCCCAGCGGTCCGGAGAAGACGACCCGTCCGGTCGCGAGAATGGTGACGTCCGAGCACAGCGCCTCAAGGTCGTCCATCCGATGGCTTGAGAGCACTACGGCGGTCCCGTCCGCCGCGAGCCGGGTGAGGGTGTCATGCACATGCCTCTTGCCCGCCGGGTCGAGCCCGTTGACAGGCTCGTCGAGCACGAGCAGACGCGGCTTGGTAAGCAGCGCGGCGGCAAGCCCGAGCCGCTGACGCATCCCGAGGGAGAAGCCGCGTACCTTGTCGTCGGCCACGTCGGTGAGCCCGACCTGCTCAAGGATGTCGTCGATATCCGCCGTCGGCGCACCGGGCCCGCGGAGAGCGGCCAGTGCGGCAAGGTTCCTTCGGGCGGTCAGCGAGGGGTAGAGGCCGGGGCCGTCGACAAAGCCCGCGACACCGTCGGGCGCCGCGAGCGCCCGCCCGACCGGCGTGCCCAGGACCTCGAGAGTGCCGCGGTCCGCGAGGGCCAGGCCCAGCAGAAGGCCGAACAATGTGGTCTTCCCTGCGCCGTTCGGCCCGGCCACCCCGTGAATCTGCCCGGCTACGACATCCAGATCGGCACCGTCGAGCGCGACGACATCACCGAAACATTTCGTGATCCCACGAGCCCGCACGGCAAAGGTGTTGCTCATGATGTCTTCTGTCTGCACCCAGGAAACACTCAAGGATGCAGCTAACGTGCGCGTTAATGGCGATTAAACGCTCGACAAACGGAAGATTTATGGTTTTGTCGGTATGTGCGCGCGGCAGCATGTGTCCCCGTGGGTCACATCCCGGTCAATGGCGCCATCGCCGGTACGCGCGAAGATGCCATGACGTGCCCGTCTGCCCTGCGGGCCGCAGACGGCGGCGGGTTCGCGGCCCTCTGCCGTGCGCCACGGCTGCCGACCGTTCTCACCGCCCTCATGGTCGTGGCCGTTCCTTGATCCCCGCCGCGAGCAGGTCCACCACCTCAGTGATGCGGGCCGCACGGAGATCCGGCCGGCGGGTGGTCGCGTCGATCCAGCGGAGGTAGGCCTTGCGGTAGAACTGAGCGAGCGTGTCGAAGAATGCGCCCGCGGCTGGGTTGGCCTCGAGCGCTGCGGCGATGTCGTCGGCAAGATCGCCGCGTTGCGGACCTTCGGGGGCTAGCTCAACGATCACGTCATCGCCTGCCGCCACGCCTATGCCGCGCAGGCGGTTCGGAGCCAGAGTCAGCGCCCATCCGCTGCCGGCCGGCAAGAGCCTCGCACGGATCCGGCAGCCGTCGATCGTGCCGCCGACGGGATGGCTGGCCTTTGCACCCCACGCCTCATCCGGGTCGAACGGCATCGTGATGACCGCGCTGTCCCCGGGGCCGGCGGCGATGACGGCGTGGAAACGCTGTGAGCGCATGCCCTCTAGCGTGCCATGACGGTGGCGACGGCGGGAAGTCAGCCCGGAGTGGCTGCTCCTGCGGCCTTGGCGTGCCCGATAGGACCTGGTGCCAGAGGCGCAGAACAGATGATCTGCTTGAGCATCCTGCACGCCGGGAATGACTGTCAGGACCGCGCTGGGCGCGGCAGATGAGGTCGGCTCAGCGACCGCCTTCACGGGTCATGAGGGTGTTACCCCGGTGCTGAGGGCATTGCGGGAGGAGGGCCTTGAGAGGAGGCTGATCATGCTGCCTCGGTGGGAGAACAGTCAGCTGGTACTGCACGCTGCGCACGGAACCGGCAACTGGATAGGTGCTGCTAGTGCTCTCATCCACGGTGACTACATTTATCTTGCCTATCGGGACAGGCACCCAGCCGATAAGGGGCGGGGAAACCGGGCTTACGTAGCCCGCTCTCCAGTTGACAGTGGTATTCATTTCGAGGTTTTGTGCGTCATTGATAAAGAAGACATGGACGCAGAGTCATTGGAGCGGCCGGCTCTGGACGTGACGCCTGGCGGTGATTGGGACCTGTATCTGAGCTGTGCCACGTTCAACTCGAAGCACTGGCGGATCGAGAGATTGCGGGCGGACGATCCAGCGAGTTTCAGTGCTCTGAGCCGCAAGCTCGTATTTCCTGGCAGCGCGGCATTCGGCGTCAAGGACCCGGTGGTGGTTCGTGGTGAGGACCTGCGCATATGGGCGACGCTACATCCTTTGACCGAGGGTGATGAGAATGCCGACCGGATGATTAGCGTGAATGCGTACAGTGGCGAGCATGTTATGGTGCCGGAACCGGGCACCTGGTATAGCCGAGGCACCCGGGTAACCGCGGTCATGGGTGACTATGCCTATTTCGATGGCCGGGCGTCGGCGGCACAGAACTTCGAAGAAAGAACTGGAGTGGCGAAGTGGAACGGGTCACGGTTCCTTGCTGTAGCCGGCCCGTCGTCCAGCCCTTTCGGTGATGGCGCTCTGCGGTATGTTTCGGCCATCACTTTGCCGGATGGGAGGCTGCGTCTTTACTATGAAAGTGCTACTGAGTACGGCAGCCACGAATTGCGCACTGAGCTGCGCGCTCAGCGCTGAGCAATCGTTACTTCGTGCTAGATTGCCGCGATCGGCGCAGCCAGGGCTGCGTACATACCGAGGATCTCGATCACGTCGTCACGCGAATAGAAGTCGCCCCCGAGACCGCAGACGGTGCCCACTCCGAAGTCTCCGACGGGTCGAAGGGGAACTGCTCCCAGAAGGCACTCGGTTCCCGCGCCGGCCGATTCTGGCAGACCCGTCCCAGGGAGAATCTTCACCGGGCGGGGGTATACGGGACGTTCCTGAGCGGGCATGGCCTCCCATCGGCAAGATTCCCGTGGAGGGTTCCGGCGGCGAGACGTGTTTCGCGTGCCTGGCGCCTGAGTTCTGCGGATCTCACACCAGGCTGTTCCAGAGATCGCGCTCGGTGTAAAGCTGCTCGACCTCGTCCAGCTCGACGTCGGCGTCCTCCGCGCTGGCAGCGGCGGCGCCGGCGACCCACCAGTCGGCGCCGGGTAGACCCGCGGACAGGTAGGCACGAGTTCCGGGCTGTGGAGACTGGTGCGCGGGCCGTGGGTCAGCCAGGACTTCGCCGTGCGAGGGCTCCCACAGCCTGATCAAGCCGGCCTCCGCGCCGAGCACGACGGCGTCATACCACCGCCACACCACCGCCTCGGTGCCGTCCGGCGCGGTCGCGATGGCCACCAGGTGACCAGGTGACACCCGTTCGGTCCGCGGCGACGGAAACGGCGTCGCGTACCGGACGGAGCGGAGCTGCCGGTCCCTGGCAATGTCGCAGGCATCCTCCCGAACACGCACGACGATGCCGCGGCACAGCCGCGCGGGAAGGAGGTCTTGGTTCGCCGGATCAGTCATCTGCTGCGCGTTCTGGGCTGGCCGGGCGGCCGAGGAAGGCGACCAGCCGCTCGATGGCAGGGGCCTGTTCGGCAACGATCTGGGCCGGGCCGAAGCGACCGGGCCGGGCTTGCTCGGTCAGCTGGGTTCGGGCGAACGCCAGCGACTGTGCGGCTAGATCATCAGGCAGGTCGGCGGGCTGCTCCGTGGCCTGCGCGAGGTCCCAGCCATGGGCGAGGAGGTCGTAGAGCCGGATCT
>JAWWPV010000320.1:0-5691 GCA_033854775.1 Trebonia sp. | reverse complement strand
CCTACTTCACCATGACGCACGGGCCGCCGGCTAGGGACCTGTATGGAAGTAAGCCGGCATTCGCCGCCGTCTCCGTTCCGGATCTGACAGGGGCGCCGCTGCCTGCCTGTAGCCGGGCCGGTCCCCTCCGGGCCGCCGGCCGTCCGGGGCCGTGACCGCGGGTCATCGCGGGGGAACACCCCGCAGACCGCTATCTAACCGCCATAAAATAGAACAAAACGCCGGTCACAATGCGTCTGCTAGATTACTGCGGGTCAAAAGTGGCGATATCCGCCCCCGGTGACCCGCGATCATGGAAACAGCCGACCCGCAGCACCCGCAAACCGGGGCACAACGGGCGAACCGGCCCGCCTTCCGGGGCCCGGCACCCCGATGACCCGCGATCACAGCGGACAACGCCACCCCAGAACACGCCACACGGACAGGCAACACGCGAAACCGACCGCCCGCGGCACCGTGACACGCCCCGGACGGGCAACTCGAAAACCGACGCGCCCCAGGCCGGGGGCTTTTCCAAGGCGTGGACCGTACTGAGCCCCGAGTTGCCGTATGCGCGGGTGAGGCTTACCGTTGGTAACGAAACTATTACGTACAGTACGGGGGTACGCGAATGCCAGACTTCAAAGCGCTCATGAACAAGGCCAAAGACCTCGCGGGCAAGCACCAGGACCAGGTCAACAAGGGGGTCGACAAGGGCGAGGAAGTCGCCGAGAAGAAGCTCGGTAAGAACTACGACGGCCAGATCAAGCAGGGCGGCGACGTGATCGAGGGCGCCCTTGGCGTCAACGAATCTGAGCGCGAGCCTGAGTAAGCCCGGAGTCATGATGTCCGCCGGCCTGGCACTGGGCGGGCGGACATCGTTACGAAGTCACGGGCGTAGGACTGCTGGAAAAACGTCGCGGCGCCCAGGTGAGTGGCGAGCAGCCTGGAGCCGTTCGACGGCGCGGCGCGGCCGTTCGGCGTCGCGGGCCGGTAGGCGGCGAATACCGGCCAGCCCGGGTTGATGTCAAGCTCCATGCCGCGCACTACCCCGGCCCGCACCAGGAGCAGGGCAAGCTGCAACGGGTCGAGGGCCGGGCCTACCGCGTAGACCAGGGCGCCGTCGGCCGTGACGCCGAGCCCGGAGCGCCACTGGTGCTCGATGCTCGGGACCGACGCCGCGCAAGACTTCAGCCCGCAGGTGTTGCCCCAGGCCCGCCAGTCGGGGCCCGCCGCTAGCGTGGTCGGCTTGCCCCCGGCGACGAGCGGCACCAGGTTCTGGCGGACCGCCACGACCGACCGCGTCATGCGCACGTCGGCACCCCACGCGCCGACGGTCATGCCGCCGCTGGCGTAGATCACCAGCGATGCGTCGCCGGTTACCAGTGGGTCGATCAGCCGGCCCTCGGTGTAGTAGCCGCCATGGGCGTCGGCCATCTTGAACCCGCCGTTGAACGCCGTCACCAGCGTCGCCGCCGCGTCAGGCAGGACCGGGGCGGTGAACTTATAGCCAAGGCCGCCTGGGGAGATCGATCCCGAGTACAGCCGGGCCGACAGCAGCTTCGTGTCCATCCACGCGATGCCTGACCGCACCACGGCACCAGGCGGGACAATGGTCGCCTCGTATACCGCCGGCATGCCGTCGACGAGCCGTCCGGCCGGCTGCCAGCCGCCCGCGGAACCCGGGCCCGTGAACGGAACGAGGGCCGCGGGCGCGGGCAGTGGCGGCCGTGGACCGGTCGGCCGCGGGCCCGCCACGGCCGAGGCGGAAGAGCGCGACGCCGCGGGCGGTGATCCGGTGCCGTTTCCTGCTGGTCCGGTCAGCCCCGCCGTCGTACAGGCGGCCAGCCCGCTGGCCAGGCAAGTAAGCAGCGCCGCCGCCGCCGCGCGCCGGGCACTGCGCGGTGCCAGCAGGCTGATCATTCCCAAACCGTACTCGCAGCGCCGACTGGCACATGTAACGTATCCGACATCACGGTTATAAATCCGTGACCCAAAATGGGCGGGGAGCGGAACTACGAAGGTGAGAAAGTGCGACATCTCTACGGGACTGCCCTAGCCGTCATCATGACCGTGGTCATGTTCTTCGCCGGCGCTTGGGGTTACCTCGAGCTGCTCAAGCTCCCGGTGCCGCCCGGCCAGGCGAACGCGCTGCCGGCCGGCGGCGCGTCACTGCTCTCGAACAGCACCGCGCTGCTCGCGCTTGCCGCCCTGGTGGCCACCGCCGTCCTGGCCGGCCTGCTCGCCGTGGTTCCGTGGTTCTCACCGCTCGCGTCTGGCCTGCCGGGCGTGCTGCTCCTTGCCTGGACGGGGCTCTACCTGGTGAGCGTGCGGCGTGCGGTGGAGTTCATCCCGCTGCGCTCCCACGCGTTCGGCGCGGGCTGGGAGGGCCTGCTCTTCAACGGGATTCTCGGTGCCGTCGGCGCGGTCATGGTCTTCCCGATGTTCATCCCGTCCCGCTGGCGCGGGTCGCGCCGGGTGGAGTCGGACGCGTTCACCAGCGACGTGGACGATTACCTGGACGCCGTGAAGCCGGACGACAGGGCACTGCGGCGGGACGAGCAGTCGCCGCTCGTCGGCAACGTGGTGGGTGGCCGCCCGACGTCACCTGACGGTGTCAGGCCCGTGGATACCACTCGCATCACAGGCGCCTCGCGGGCGCTGCGCAACACCGGCTCCTTCCGCCTCGCCACCGGTGCGCAGCCGCGTGCTACCGGCTTGTTCCGCGGCGCCCAGGACGCGAGCCTGCCCGGGCGGCCGTACTACCGGGCGCCTGACGAGTAGCCAGCCGCCCAGCGTCCGGCCAGCCCAGCGCCCGGCCAGCCCAGCGCCCGGCCAGCCCAGTCCGGCTAGCCCAGCTCGGGGCGCAGGATGGCGCCCGCGGCCGCCAACGCGGCCATCTTGCCGTTCGCGGCCTCGCGCGGGAGGTACTTCATGCCGCAGTCCGGGGCGAGCACCAGCCGGGACGCCGGCACGTAGGGCAGTGCCCGGCGCACCCGCTCGACCACGACCTCCGGCGTCTCCACCGCCGGGTCGGACAGGTCGATCACGCCAAGGATGATCGTCTTGCCGTCAAGCGCGGCGAGCACGGAGCAGTCCAGGTTCGACTGCGCGGTCTCGATCGAGACCTGGTCGACGTCGCACGCCGCGAGCTCGGGCAGGAACGAGTATCCCGCCGGCCGCTCGTGGATGATCGCGGCGTAGCCGAAGCAGATGTGCAGCGCCGTCGTCCCGAGCCCGGTCAGGCCGTCGAGTGCCCGGTTGATCACCTTGACGCCGTACTGCGCGGCCTCGGCGGCCCTGGCCTGTAGGTAAGGCTCGTCAAGCTGGACGATGTCGGCCCCGGCCGCGAACAGGTCCCTGATCTCCTCGTTCACCGCCTCGGCGTAGCCAAACGCAAGCGCCTCACGAGACCCGTAATAGTCGTCCTGCGCCTGCTGCGCCATCGTGAACGGGCCGGGCACGGTGATCTTGACCGTTCGCGACGTGTGGTCGCGCAGGAACGAAAGGTCGGCCACCTCAACCGGGTGCTTCCTGCGGACCGGGCCAACCACGCGGGGCACCGGGTTCGGGTGCCCGCTGCGGTCGAGCGCCGTGCCCGGATTGTCGATGTCTACGCCGTCAAGCGCGGTCGCGAACCGGTTCGAGTAGCTCTCCCGGCGGATCTCGCCGTCGGTGATGATGTCAAGGCCAGCGTCCTCTTGCGCGCGGATCGCTAGCAGCGTCGCGTCGGCCTGTGCCTCGTCAAGGAACTCGGGAGCGACGCGCCATAGCTCGCGGGCGCGGACCCGGGGCGGAAACCGGCCGGCCAGTCGGCCCCTGTCGATAAGCCAGTCAGGCTGTGGATAACTTCCAACGAGGGACGTGGGCAGGAGCATGCCATGCAGGCTACGCCCGAAGATCCTGAAGCGAAAGCGCCCCAGTGAACGGGGAATCGTCTCCTGGGGATAACCGTGCGCACGCGGTCAGGCGGTCGGCAGGATGTTGACCGCGCGGGACACCACGAGCGCGACGGTCACGATCGAAATGATCGTTTGCACGGTCATCGCCGCCTTAGCCCAGCGGGACAGGGGCATCACGTCGGTGGGGCTGAACGCCGTGGCGTTCGTGAACGCCAGGTAGCAGTAGTCGACGAAGGCCGGCTCCCAGTCGGGCGGTGCCATCTCCGGGCTCAGCATCTGCGGGAACTGGAAGTCGGGGTACCTGTCCTTGAGGTTGAGCGCCCGCGCGACCGGGCCGCCGCGGTCGAACTCCCAGTACCACAGGGAGAAGGCGATCACGTTCGTCAGCCAGATGACGCCGCCGGTGATGAGCAACTGGCCGGGGTTCCGCCCCATCGTGCCCCGCGTGATGCCGACGGCGAGACTTGCGACCGACCAGCCGTTGCCCAGGCTGAGCATCGCGGCGAGCACGAGGCTCAGCATCCGCATGATCTTTGACTGCCGGTCGATCCGTTGCGGGTTCGCCATGATAAGCACGATCAGCAGCGCACCCTGCGCCGCGGGAAAGATCCACGCCGGGCTGACGAGGACCAGCTTGTCCGGCACCGCCACCTGGAGTCCGATGCCGAGGGCGGTGATCAGCGCGACGGGCCAGCGCAGCTCGCCCTCGGTCCTGCGGCGCCATGCGGGCAGGGAGGGGCGCCGGTGCACCACCCCGGCACGCTCGTGCAGCCACCCGCCCGCTTGCACGCCCTCCGCCTCCAGGCGCTGCGCGACCAGGCGGTGGAGGTCGTCGATCCGGCTGTGCAGCGACCGGATCCCGTCAATGACCTCGGGGGCCGCCTCGTCGTCATCAAGCGGCACCGAGGGCACTTCGTCATCACTCAAACCAGACACGAGACCAGACTACGAGGGTCATCCCTAAGGTGGGCTTCAGTGCGCTACGCGGAGGCAGGTGGTGGTGCTGAGCGGGTACTTTACGAGTTATGCGCCTTGGGGTACTAGACGTCGGCTCAAACACGGTTCACCTGCTTGTCGTCGACGCTTACCCGGGAGCGCGCCCGCTGCCCGCGTTCTCGCATAAGGCTGACCTTTCGCTCGCCGCCCACCTGGAGCCGGACAACACCCTGTCCAGGGTCGGCGAGGAGCGGCTGACCGAGGTGGTCGCCGAGTCGGTGCGGATCGCGGAGGACAAGGGCGTCGAGGACTTCCTCGCCTTCGCCACGTCCGCCGTCCGCGACGCGGTCAACGGAGATGACGTGCTCACCCGCATCCAGGACCAGACGGGTGCGCGCATCCGGGTGCTGTCCGGCGAGAATGAGGCGAGGCTGACCTTCCTGGCGGCCAGGCGCTGGTTCGGCTGGTCCTCGGGGCGGCTGCTCGTGGTCGACATCGGCGGCGGCTCGCTTGAGATGGGCGCGGGGCTTGACGAGGAGCCCGAGGCGGTGATGTCGCTGCCGCTCGGTGCCGGCCGGCTGACCAGGGACTGGTTCACCGCGGACCCGCCGTCCTCCGCTCAGGTGCGCGCGCTGCGCAGGCACGTGCGGGCGGAGATCGCCAGGAGGGCGGGCGGCGTGCGCCGCGGCGGCACCGTCGACCACGCGGTCGGCACCTCGAAGACCTTCAGGCAGCTCGCCAGGATCGCCGGTGCCGCGCCGTCGAGCGAGGGTTTCTACGTGAAGCGGTTCCTCAGGCACAGCGACGTGCGCCTGTGGGCGGAGCGGCTGGCCACGATGGACAAGGCCGAGCGCGCCCGGCTCCCGGGCGTTTC
>JAWWPV010000319.1:0-5279 GCA_033854775.1 Trebonia sp. | reverse complement strand
GGTGCCGTCGGCACCGGGGCGCTTCCGCGTTGCTAGCGCCGAGCCTGGCTACTGCTCCTCGTGAGAGCCGATCGCCGCGTGCTCGCCGCCCTCGATCTCGCCGTGGCCGTTGCCCTCCAGGGCTTCGTGGGCGGGACCATGGCCGTCGCCGTGACCCTCGGGGATGGCGACGGTCTCGGTGAACGCCCGGTTCGCCAGCTGGCGGGCGCGGCCGAGGGGACCGCGGGCGGCCGGGGCGGGCACGCCGTTCTCGTCCACCTCCGCTTCCGTCGGCAGCGGCTCGAAGTCGTGCTTAGACTCGATGACCGCGCGCTCCTCCTCGTCGAGCGGGCGCTCCTCCTCGATGAACTCGCCGGACGGGAGCTGGCGGATGATGCCGATCTCCACGCCGTGGGTGAGCATGTTGGCGTCCTTGCGCTGGAGGGCAAGGCATATCCGTTTTGTCGCGTAATACGCGCCGATGGGCACCACGAAGAACGCCACTCGCGAGATCCACGTGACCGTGTACAGCGGTATCTGGAACGCGTTGGCGATGACGTCGTTCGCGCCCTCAAGCAGCAGGATGAAGTACCAGCAGACCGCCGCGACGCCGAAACCTGTGCGCACCGGCGCGTTGCGCGGCCGGTCGTTGATGTTATGGAAGGACTTGTCGCCGGTCGCCCACTGCTCGAAGAACGGCCACAGCGCGGCCACGGTGAAGAAGACGCCGATGATCAGCAGCCCCGGGATGAGGACCGACAGCGACAGGGTATGCCCGAGGAAGTTGATCTCCCAGGCAGGCATCATGCGCAGCGAGCCCTCCAGGATGCCCATGTAGAAGTCGGGCTGCGACGCCGAGGAGATCGCCAGCGGGGTGTACGGGCCGTACAGCCAGATCGGGTTGATCTGCGCGAAAGTCGCGAGCACGACCAGCGTGCCGAAGATGAAGAAGAACCAGGCCTGGCCCTTGAGCAGGAAGTACGGGAAGAACGGCTGGCCAACCACGTTCTTCTCCGTGTTCCCCTTCATCGGCATCTGCGTGTGCTTCTGGTGGAACATGATGAACAGGTGGGCCGCGACCAGCGCCAGGATCAGCCCGGGGATCAGGAACACGTGCAGGATGTACATGCGCGGGATGATCTGGGTGCCGGGGAACTGCCCGCCGAACAGGAAAAACATCGCGTAGGTGCCGACGATCGGGATGCCCTCGAGGACGCCGGCCAAGATCCGCAGGCCGGCGCCGGACAGCTGGTCGTCGGGGAGCGAGTAGCCGAACAGGCCCTCGAGCATGCCGAGCGTGAACAGCCCGATGCCGATCAGCCAGTTGATCTCACGCGGCTTGCGGTAGGCGCCGGTGAAGAACACCCGGAGCATGTGCGCCATGATCGCGACCATGAACATGAGCGCGGCCCAGTGGTGGATCTGCCTCATCAGCAGGCCGCCGCGGATGTCGAAGGAGATGTTCAGCGTGGACTGGTAGGCCTGCGACATCTGGATGCCGTCGAGCTTGGTGTACGAGCCGTGGTACACAACGGCGGCCGCCGACGGGCTGAAGAACAGGGCCAGGTACGTGCCGGTGAGCAGCAGGATCACGAACGACCACAGCGCGATCTCGCCGAGCATGAAGGACCAGTGGTCGGGGAAGACCTTCCGCATCAGGACCCGGACGCTCTTGGCACCGTGGAACCGGTCGTCGAGCCACCCGCCGACGCCGGAGAGGGCTGGCGGGATCTTTACTGCGTCGTCGCTCATACGGCCACCTCGCTGGCGCTCGGAGTCCGCATTCGCGGACGCACTGTGCTTTCCGATTCGCTCGCAACCTCGCTCATCCGCGCTCCCAGAAGCTCGGGCCGACCGGCTGGGTGAAGTCGCTGGCGGCCGCGATGTAGCCCTCCGAGGTCAGCATGAGCGGCAGCTGCGGCAGCGCGCGGGCCGCCGGGCCGAAGATCACGTTGGCCCCGTTCGCCGCGTCGAACGTCGACTGGTGGCACGGGCAGAGGATGTGGTGGGTGGTCTGCTCGTACAGGGCGACCGGGCAGCCGACGTGCGTGCAGATCTTGGAGTAGGCGACGATGTTGTCGATCGTCCAGTTCATCGTCGACACGAGCGTCCCGCCGTTGTAGTTCGCCGGGATGTGCAGCTCGCCGGGCGCGAACTTGATCAGGATGACGCCGGCCTTCGCGAGGGCGTCGTCGTTGTCCTGGTAGCCCTCGGGGATGACGGTGATCAGGCTGCCCGGCGTGGAGATGTCCGCGGGCTGCAGCGGCCGCAGGCCGCCGAGCGTGACCGCGCGCAGGCCCTTCTTCCAGACCGTGTAGCGCAGCGAGGTCTGCGGCAGCGGGCCGAGGTCGCGCAGCAGCACGAGCGGCGCGAGTGCCAGCGGCGCGGTCGCGAGCAGCATCGTGCGGCGCATCAGGGGGCGCCTGGTGACCTGGGAGATGGCCGCGCCCTCGGCGAATTCCCGCTGGAACGCCTTGCGTTCCTCGGGAGCGGACGTCAGATCGTGCCGCTCCTCGACGATCTCGATGTTCGGGGTCAGGTGCCTGACCCAGATCATCGAGCCGGCGCCGAGCGCGAGCAGGGCGATGCCGAGGGACGTGCCGAGCGCCACGTTCGACCGCAGCACCGCGACGACCGGGTTGGCGCCCTTCGGGATCTGGCCGACACCGATCTCAAGGCCGACGTAGGCCGCGATGAACCCGACACCCGCGAGGAAGGCGATCACGAAGAGCACCGCGACGAGTCGCTCGGCGTTCTGCGCGTGCCTGGTGTTCTCCGGCTCGGCCGAGAACGCCGGCTGGCCGGGCTCGGCCGGCACGTCGACGGCCCTCGGTGCGGGAGAAGGAGTTCCGATGACCCGGCGCGGGCCTGTCGGCTCCTCCGGCGTCTCACTCATGAGTGCTGCTCCGATTCACCCTTGACGTGGTCCCGCCGCTTGGCGGTGAGCCACATGGCGATGAGCACGAGGAAGCCGAGGCCGCCGACCCAGCCGAGGAGGCCCTCGGTGACCGTGCCGGTGCGGCCAAGTGACAAGCCGCCTGGGTTGGCCTCTTTCCGCGTGTCAGTGATGTAGGCGATGATGTCCTGCTTCTCGGCGGGCGTGATCGTCCCGTCGCCGAAGACCGGCATGGCCTCAGGGCCGGTCAGCATCGCTTCGTAAATCTGGGTAGGCGTCGACGCGTTGAGCGACGGCGCCGACTTGCCGTAGGTCAGCGCGCCGCCGGCGCCGGCGAACCCGTGGCACTGCGCGCAGTTCGTGCTGAACAGCTCCGAGCCGAGCGCCGTGTTGGCGCTGCTCGTGGAGACCTGCGCCGCGCTCGGGATCGCCGGGCCGCCGCCGAGCGAGGCGACGTAGGCGGCGATGTCGTAGATCTGCTGCTGCGAGAACTCCGTCTGTGGCTTGCGGTCGTTCTCTGCGCCCAGCTCCTTGGCGGGCATGCGGCCCGTCGACATCTGGAAGTCCACCGCGGCGGCGCCGGCGCCGATCAGGCTGGGTGCGTTCGCCGTGCCCTGGGCGTCGAGCCCGTGGCACGAGGAGCAGCTGTCCATGAACAGCGAATGACCCTGCGCGACCTGGGTCGAATCCTGGGCAGGCGCCGCTGCCGACGCGCCGCCGCCGGAGAACGTGCCGTAAAGCACGCCCGCCACGACGAGGCCGCCTGCGACCGCGGCGTAGCCGGCGGCCGGATGCCTGCGCCGGGAGATGATCGAGCTCACTCGGTTCCCCTGCTTACTGGATGAGGTAGATGGTCGTGAACAGGCCAATCCAGACGACGTCGACGAAGTGCCAGTAGTAGGACACGACGATCGCGCTGACCTGCTGTTCATGAGTAAAGCGCTTGGCGGCGTACGTGCGTCCGAGCAAGAAGAGGAACGCGATAAGACCGCCGGTCACGTGCAGACCGTGGAACCCGGTGGCCAGGTAGAACACCGACCCGTAGTTGCTCGACGAGATCGTCAGGTGGTCATCCCTGACCAGCTGCGAGTACTCGAACGCCTGCCCGCAAACGAAGTAAAGGCCCATGAGGAAGGACAGCACGTACCACTCGCGCAGTCCCCACTTCATGAAGTTCCAAATCGACGCCGCACGCCTGATCTGGCCACGCTCAACCGCGAACACGCCCATCTGGCAAGTCACACTGGACAACACGAGCACCGTCGTGTTGGTCGAGCCAAGCGGCAGGTTCAGATGAGCCATGGGCCAAGGCAGGCCCTGGCCTTTATCTACCGAGCGAATCGTGAAGTACATCGCGAACAGCGCGGCGAAGAACATGAGCTCGCTGGACAACCAGATGATGGTGCCCACGCTCACCAGGTTCGGTCGGCTGGCCGGGGTACGCGGAACCGGCTCGGTCACGGATGCTGTAGCCACGAAGGTCATTATTACGACACCACGTAGGGGACGCGCAGCCGACCCCCCAACTTCGCCGGCTTCCTTGAGGAAAGCTGAAGGTGCCCGGGCCGGGATGCCGCGCCGGCATCGGGGGGTGCGGGGGGTCGCCTCCCCGGTGAAAAACAGTAGGATGCTCGCCATGAAGGTCGTTGTTTACAGCCATGATGCCGACACGAGAGCCGAGATGCGGCTGGCCATCGGCGCCCGCCCGGCCCCCGACGCGCCGGACGCCGAGATCATCGAGGTGGCGACCTCGCCAGCGCTGTTCCGGCTGCTCGACGCGGGCGGCGCCGACGTCATGGTGCTCGACGGCGAGGCGCAGCCGTCCGGCGGCATGGGCATCAGCCGCCAGGCGAAGGACGAGATCTACAACTGCCCGCCCGCGCTGCTGATCATCGGCCGTGCGGACGACCGCTGGCTCGCCACCTGGTCTAGGGCCGACGCGGTGATCAGCCACCCGATCGACCCGGTCGCGCTCGCCCGCGAGCTGGCCGCCCTCATGCGCGCCCGCGCCACAGCGCCGGCCATCACAGCTCAGTAACAAATATATGGACACCCCGAGCTGGCCCACGCTGATCCGCGCGCTCATCGGCAGGCAGGCGCTCACCGCCGAGCAGACCGCCTGGGCCATGAACGAGATCATGGAGGGCAACGCCACCCCGGCGCAGATCGCCGGATTCGGGGTGGCGCTGCGGGCCAAGGGCGAGACCGCCGCGGAGATGTCCGGCCTGGCGGCGTCGATGCTGGCGCACGCCACGCCGATCAAGATCACCGGCCCGGTCACCGACCTGGTCGGGACCGGCGGCGACGGCGCGCAGTCGGTGAACGTGTCCACGATGGCGACTATCGTCGCCGCCTCGGCCGGGGTGCCGATGGTCAAGCACGGCAACCGGGCGGCGTCTTCCGC
>JAWWPV010000318.1:0-5994 GCA_033854775.1 Trebonia sp. | reverse complement strand
GCCGCGGTCTGCGCCGCGATCGCGTCCCAGGAGAACTCCGTCACCGCCCGCTCGCGCCCCGCCAGTCCCATCGCGTCCGCCCGGCCGGGATCGCGCAGCAGGAGGTTGAGCGCGTCGGCCAGCGACGCCGGGTCCTGCGGCGGCACGAGCAGCCCGGTCACGCCCCCGTCGACCACCTCGGGAATGCCGCCGACCCGCGATGCGACGACGGCGGTGGCGCACGCCATCGCCTCCAGGTTCACGATGCCCAGGGGCTCGTACACCGACGGGCAAACGAACGCGAGCGCGTGCGTCAGCAGCTGGATGATCTCCGTCTTCGGCAGCATCTCCGGTATCCAGAGCACGCCGGTCCGCGACGACTGCAGCCCGGCCACGAGCGAGGCAACCTCGGCGCCAAGCTCCCGTGTGTCGGCCGCCCCCGCGCAGAGCACGAGCTGCGCCGACGGGTCGAGCGAGGCCGCCGCCCGCAGCAGCACGGGCACGCCCTTCTGCCTGGTGATCCGGCCCACGAAGATCATGTACGGCAGCGAAGGGTCGACGCCGTGCTTCACCAGGACGTCCGTCCCCGGGTCGGGCGCGTATTCGGTGGTGTCGATGCCGTTGCGTATCACCCGAACCCGTTCTGGCGAAATCTCCGGGTAAACCGACAGCACGTCGGACCGCATCCCCTCGGACACCGCCACCACCGCCGCCGCGGACGCGAGCGACACCCGCTCCGCCCAGGAAGAGAGCGCGTACCCGCCGCCGAGCTGCTCGGCCTTCCACGGCCGCAGCGGCTCGAGCGAGTGCACCGTGGCGACGTGCGGGATGCCGTGCAGCAGCGACGCGAGGTGCCCGGCGAGGTTGGCGTACCAGGTGTGCGAGTGGACCAGGTCGGTCCCGGCCACCGCGTCCGCCATGGACAAGTCGGCGGAGAACACCCTCAGGGCCGCGTCGTGCAGGACGGGCCAGGCCTGGTGCGCCACCGCCGTGTCCCGTGGTGCCCCCTGGCAGTGCACGGTGAGGTCCACCAGCGGTGCCAGGGCGCGCGCCAGGTACTCGACGTGCACGCCCGCCCCGCCGTACACCTCGGGCGGGTACTCCCGCGTGAGCAGCGCTACCTTCACCGGTTCACTGGTCACGCGGTTACATCCTGCCCCTTGCCGACCACGGTGATGCCACTGGGGGAGACGACGAACCCGCGGGCCAGGTCGTGCTCCTTGTCCACGCCGACCTTGGCCCCCTCGGGCACCACGACGTTCTTGTCGATGATCGCGTCCCTGATCTCCGCGTGCCGCCCGATGATCACGTTATGCAGCAGCACCGCGCGGTCGACGGCGGCCCAGGAGTTCACCCGTACCCCGGGCGACAGGACGGACTGGCGGACGAGGCCGCCGGAGACGATAACGCCGTTGGACACCAGGGAGTCGGTCGCCCGGCCCACCCGGTCGCCGTCGTCGTGCACGAACTTGGCGGGCGGCAGCGGGTCCATGTGGGTGAGGATCGGCCAGCGGCTGTTGTACAGGTTGAACATGGGCTCGACGGTGCGCAGGTCCATGTGCGCGTCGAAGTAGGCGTCGATGGTCCCCACGTCGCGCCAGTAGCCGGCGTCCCTCATCGTCGAGCCGGGCACGTCGTTGGTGAGGAAGTCATACGCCTGCGCCGCCCCGTCGGCCACCATCGCCGGGATGATGTTCCCGCCGATGTCGTGCCGCGACGAGGAGTCCGCCGCGTCCGCCCGCAGGACGTCGACCAGCGCCTTCGTGTCGAACACGTAGATGCCCATCGACGCGAACGACTCTTCCGGCGAGTCCGGGATCGTCGGGGGGTTGGCCGGCTTCTCCACGAACTTCTCGATCGTCCGGCCGTTGGCGCCCACGCCCACGATGCCGAACGCCTTCGCGTCCTGCCGCGCGACCGGGATCGCCGCGACGGTAGCGCCCGCCCCGTGCTCCAGGTGCTTCGCGATCATCTGCCGCGGGTCCATCCGGTACACGTGGTCGGCCCCGACGACCACCACGATGTCGGGCTTCTCGTCGTTGATCAGGTTCATCGACTGGAAGATCGCGTCAGCGGAGCCGCTGTACCAGTGCGCACCGAGCCGCTGCTGTGCGGGCACGGGCGTCACGTAGTTGCCGAGCAGGTCGCTCATCCGCCACGTAACGGAGATGTGCCGGTCCAGGCTGTGGCTCTTGTACTGGGTGAGCACGCAGATCTTCCTGAGATCGGAGTTGGCCAGGTTGGACAGCGCGAAGTCCACCAGCCGGTACACCCCGCCGAACGGCACGGCCGGCTTGGCCCGGTCCGCCGTCAGCGGCGCCAGTCGCGTCCCCGCCCCGCCCGCCAGCACGATCCCCAGCACCCGCGGGTCCGCCATGTTTCCCGTCCTCCCGTTGTGATCCGGAAGCAATCGTGCACCACCTAGATCCCCCAGCGGAACCCGGATACGCGAGATTAAATCCGATGCTCCGCCAGCGAGTGCGGCGTGTCACCGGCTTGGCGATGTTTCCCCCCGCCACCTGGCCGCAAGCTCGGCTGGGTCGGCGGCGTGACCGGGTAGCGGGCCGGCGCCCGGGGCACGCAGTGCCTGGAGGAACAGTGCGAGGTAGCGGTGCCGCGAAGCGCGGCCGCCATCGCCTCCCGGCATGGCGATGGCGCTGAGCGTCTCAAGCAGCAAGACGACGTCGACCGCGCTCACGTCCTCGCGGAGCGCCTTGCCGTGCTGGGCCCTCGTGTGCACCGCCTCTGCCAGCGTCCCGGCCCGGTTCGCGAGTTCCGTTAGCTCGGGTGTCGGCGTGAAGGTCCCGGCGAGACGCTGAGCGAGGGCCTGGCTGCCGCCGTCGAGGATCCTGGTGAGGCAGTCGGCGTAGACGGTCCACGGATCCCGCTCGTCCGCCAGGGCGTTTTCGAGTTCCGCGATGTAGCGGACCAGGCCGTCTCTGGCCAGTTCCCGCAGCAGGTCATCCTTGCTGGCATAGCGCCGGTACAGGGCGCTGATCCCGACCTTCGCCCGGGCGGCCACCTCGGAGACCGGAGCGGCCGGATTGGCCAGGAAGACCTCGCGCGCCGCATCCAGGATCTCGGTGTCGTGCCTGGCCGCCTCCCGGCGCCGCCCACTGAGCGGCCCCTCCGTGTTGCGCATGCCATCATCATAACAATGGAACGGAAGGATCCGATCTGATATAGTGGAACTGTTCATTCCGTTCCAGATGAAGGACGCTCATGATCGAGCCGTTCACCGCCAGAATCCCGCAGACCGACCTGGACGAACTCAAGCAGCGCCTCGCCGCCACCCGATGGGCGCCCGAGCAGCCCGCCGGAAGCGATGACGGCGCCTACGGCTTCCCGCTCAGCCGTCTTCGGCGTCTGACATCGCGGTGGCAGGAGTTCGACTGGCGGCGGCAGGAGGACAGGCTCAACGCATACCCGCAGTTCCGCACCGTGATCGACGGCCAGCCAGTGCACTTCCTGCACGTACGGTCGGCCGTCCCAGACGCGCTCCCCGTGGTGCTCAGCCACGGGTGGCCCGGATCGGTTTTCGAGTACCTTAACCTGATCGACCGGCTCACCGACCCGGTGGCGCACGGCGGCGAACCTGGCGACGCCTGCCACGTGGTACTCCCGTCGCTTCCCGGTTACGGCTTCTCGGGTCCCGCGCTCGCGCCCGGCTGGGGGACCCGGCGGATCGCCGCCGCCTGGGCCGAGCTGATGGCCCGGCTCGGCTACGACCGCTACGGGGCGATCGGCAATGACGCGGGCTCGATGATCTCGCCAGAACTCGGCCGCCTGGCGCCGGAGCGCGTGGCCGGGGTGCACGTCACCCAGCTGTTCAGCTTCCCCAGCGGCCGCCCGGAGGAACTCGCCGACCTGACTGACGACGAGCAGGCGGCCATGTCGGTCCTGAACTGGTTCTGGCAGCACAAGGGCGCGTTCAACGTGCTCCAAGGTCAGCAGCCGCAGACCCTCGCCCACGCCCTGGCTGATTCACCGGCCGGGCTGCTCGGCTGTAACAGCAAGCTGTTCGACGACACACTCGACTACGAGTTCATCCTCGCCAACGTCACGCTCTACTGGCTGACCGGCACTGCCGGGACTTCCATCCGCCACTACTACGAGGACACCCACGCGCCCGCCGCCACCCCGGCGGGCCCGACGACCGTCCCGGTCGGGCTGGCGGCCGCGGCCCACGGCGACTTCCGCTCGATCCGCCGGTTCGCCGAACGCGACCATGCGCGGATCATTTCGTGGACCGAGTTGCCCGGGGTGACCGGGCACTACAGCGCCCACACTCACCCCGACCAGCTCGCCGCCGACATCCGGAGCTTCTTCCGCCCCCTTCGCCCCGTCGCCGCCAACTCGACCGTGTACATGACCAAGGAGATATGACCGCCATGTCCGAGCAGACACCGAACGTCATCACCGAGTCGCTCAACCTGCTCCGTTCCACCGCCGCGGCGATCACCGATACCAGCCGGGAGGCACCGACTCCCTGCTCTGCGTGGACCGTCATCCAGGTCCTCCAGCATGCCGCGGGCGACCAGCTCGCCTGGGCCGCGGCTCTCGGCGCGGGAACCGGGCCGTCGGAGAATCCCTTCGAGCCCTCCGGCCGCCTCGAAGGCAGCGTCCCGGACCTCATCGAACCGGCGCTCACGGTCGCGCGCACCGCGTGGGCGGGGATCCGGAGCGACAACGACGCGGTGCCGACGCCGCTGCCGCAGGGCCCGTTGCCTGCCCCGGCGGCCGCTGCGGCCTGCGCCCTCGACGCCGCCGTGCACGCCTGGGACATCTCCGCGGCACTCGGCCAGCCGGGATCGCTGCCCAGCCAGCTGGCGGCGCGGCTTCTCCCCACGGCCCGGGCCATCGTCGAGCCCCTCCGCCAGTTCGGCGCTTACGCCGCCGCGCTCCCGCCGCAGCCGGGCGACGACAGTGCCGCCGAGCTGCTGCGCTACCTCGGCCGCGACCCCCACTGGCGGGCGGCCGTCATGACTGGACTGGATCGATAGCCGGTTCAAGCGCCGCCGCCGCAGCCGCGAGCATGCTCATCGCCTGCTCGGCGGCGCTTGCCCGTGCAGCGGTAAGCCCGTGCCGCGACCGCACGGGCCAGACGGCCTCGGCGTAGATCTTGAGCACAGGCTCGGTGCCGCTCGGCCGTATCATCACGCGCGCGTCACCGCCGACGTGCCAGATCAGGACGTCCGCCGGCGGAATCGGCTGGCCCGGGGATCGCTCGGCGCGGCCGCCAGCCAGGTCCACCACGCCCGCCCCATCCCGGTCGGTACTGCCCTCGCGCAAGTCGGTTACCGTGACGGGCTGCCCGGCCAGCAGGCGCGGCGGCTCCTTCCTGACCCGTTCGACCGCGTCGGCGAGCCGGGCTAGGCCGGCCGCGCCGTCCGCCCGCAGCGTCCGCTCCCTGGTGACGTGCAGGCCATGGGCCAGGGCCAGGTCGTCGAGCCGGTCGGCGACGGTCCGGCCTTCCCTGGCCTGTTCGGCGGCTAGCTGAAGGACGAGCAGCGCCGCGCTGATCCCGTCCTTGTCGGCCACCAGGTCAGGGCGAACCGCGTAGCCGAGGGCCTGCTCGTAGCCGTAGACCAGGGTGCCGTTGTCGCCGCCTGCCCGCGCGATCCACTTGAACCCCGTCAGCGTGGTGACGCACCGCACGCCGGCCGACTGCGCGAGGCGGCGCAACAGCGAGCCCGAGACCACCGTGGTGGCGACAACCGGTGTGGCGCTTACCGGGGCAGCGCTTACCGGGGCGATGCGGGCCAGCACCGCGTCGCCAAGCAGCGCGCCCAGCTCATCCCCGGTCAGCGGCCGCCAGCCGCCAGGGCCAGGGACCATAACGGCCAGCCGGTCGGCGTCCGGGTCATTGGCCAGGACCAGGTCGGCGCCTTCCCGCTCGGCGGCCGCCCGGGCCATGTCAAGCACGCCAGGCAGTTCCGGGTTGGGGTAAGGCACGGTCGGGAAGGCAGGGTCGGGCTGCCGCTGGGCGGCGACGCTGGCCGGCGGCGGCCAGCC
>JAWWPV010000317.1:0-3658 GCA_033854775.1 Trebonia sp. | reverse complement strand
AGTCCGCGTCCAGTTCCTCCGCCACGATCAGCGCCAGCGTGGTGTGCGCACCCTGCCCCATCTCGATCTGGTTCGAGTAGGCGACGACGGTCCCGTCCTGGTGGATACGGACATACGGGTGGACCGGGTCGGCCAGCTCCTCTGGCGTCAGCGGCGTCATCTCCAACTCCGGGAGGGCGGCCAGGGGCCGCGGGGCGCGGCCCGCGGCCAGGGTCTCGGCGGCCTCCGCGATGGCGTGCCGGATACGCGGGTAGGTGCCGCACCGGCACAGGTTGCCGTTCATCCACTGGCCGATGGCCGCGTCATCGGGCGACTGGTTCTCCGCCAGGAGCGCGGCGGCGGCCAGGGTCTGGCCGGGCTGGCAGTATCCGCACTGGACCACGTTGCCCCGGTACCACGCGTCCCGGATCGCGTCGATGACCGGGCCGGAAGCGCCTTCGACGGTGGTCACCGCCTTGCCGACAGCGGTCCCGGCCGGTGTCTGGCACGACTTGGTGTTCCGCCCGTCGATCAGCACCGTGCACGCCGCGCACTGCCCGATCCCGCAGCCGTATTTAGGCCCGTGCAGTTCCAGCACGTCCCGCATCACCCACAACAGCGGGCTTCCGGCGAAACGGTCGTCAACCTCGACATCGGCACCGTTCACGTTCAGCTTCACGACAATCTCCTAGATTGGTCGGGGACGCCTCCCCGCCGCCCGCACGGGTCCCATCACGCCAGGCTCACCGCCCGTAAGGTGAGCCGGCCATCGCCGGGTCCCGATGATTCGCCTGGGGCTGCCCGGCCGTCCCGCACGCCGGCGGGCGGGCGGCGAGCCTAAGCAGGTTTGCCCTGGCCGATCCACTGCTGAAGCGTGTCCACCTGGCTGGCGGGCCAGGCGCCGTCGCAAGGCATCTGCCCGCTGCGCAGGGAGCCGACGATGGCATCGGCATTCTCGACGACGTCGTCGTAATCGAACAGGTCAAAGGCCTGCATCATCGAGTCCCGGTCCTTCGTTCGGAACAGGGGCTTGATGTCCCGCTCGAAGCTAAGCTTGCCGCCCTCGCTGGGTGCTGACATGTCGTGTCCTCCTTGTTAGACGGACCTGGCATCCGGTCCGCTCCGAGACTCACCGCCGCGCAGGTGAAAGGTCGTCACCGAATCCCGGTGATTCGCTACGCCTGGGGCACGAGCGCGGCGCCGAGGTTACCGATCACGCCGAGTTGGGTGAGGATGATCGTCCCTTCGGGGTAGCAGTCGAAGCGCTTGATCTTGCCGTCGGCCAGTTCGAAGACGTCGCAGCACGGCGCGTCCATCCGCTTGCCGGTCGGCGGCAGCGTCCCGGCCGGAAGCCGCAGTGGGCCGAGGTGAGTTCCCTGCAAGGCCAGCTGGACCACCACTATGTGGTCACTGGTGTATACGTGGTACAGCTCGCGGTGCATGTCCGGGAACGCCCGGTGGTAGTTCTCGACCTGCTCGGGGAGCTCGCGAGGGCCTTGCCAAGTGACGCCTATGGACTCGTCGGTGAACGTGCCGTCCTCGGTGAAGGCCGCGGCCCAGGCCGCCATGTCCATATCCTCGGCGATCTTGTAGGCCTGCCGGACGATCTGCTCGTTGTCTGCCATGTCGTTCTCCTTGGTCACGATTTGCTGCGGTAACTGGCGTGGCGGAACTCGCCGGCAGCCGTCACTCCTTCAGCAGGCGGTCGGTGAGGACGATCTCGACGATCGGCTGGACTGTTTCCATGCGGGCCCAGTCGCGCTGCAGCTCGCACGCGAGCGAGACCCAGCTGATGGGCTGCGCGCCGGCCTGGATCACGCGGTCCAGGCCGGCCCGGTGGGCCTCGGGCGAGGTGCCGGCGATCGCGTCGACGACGGGGTAGACCTCATACCCGTCGCGCAGAGCGTCCAGGGCCGTGAAGGCCATGCATACTTCGGTCCACAAGGCGCAGATGACGAGCTTGCGGCGGCCGGTGGCGTGGACGGCCTGAACGAATTCGATGTCCTCCCATGAGTTGACCGTGGTCCGGTCCAGCGGCTTGTCGTCTGCCAGCAGGACGGCGAGTTCGGGAAGCGTCAGCCCCTGGCCGTTGGCGACGTTGACGGTGGAGTGAACGACCGGGACCCCGAAGGTCTTGATGGTCCTGACGGTCGAGACCGCGTTCTTGAGCAGGAGCGCGGGATCCATCGAGCGGATCGTGGCCAACTGGGAGGGCTGGTAGTCGATGAACAGGAACGCCGCGTTTTCCGGCGTGATGAGATGGTCGTCGAGCGGATCGCGCACCGGGGCACTGGTCATCGGAAAGGCACTCCCTGTGATCGGGATTGATGTACACGAAGCTAACGGCGGTCATGGTGAGCAGCTATCACCCGATTCCAGTGATTTGCCGCGCGGTCTCTGGTAGGGGAATCGGGCAGATCGACCCGCTCGTCAATGACCACTTCTCGCGCCTCAGGCCGACGATCCAGGGGACCGCGAAGGCTGAACGGCCCGGGCAGGGTTCCCCTGCCCGGGCCGCGAACAGCTCGGCCCGCTTACCTGAGGCCGGGCTGCTGATGGCTGCCCGCGGGGTGAAGACCTGATGGCCCTGAGGAGCGCGGCGGTCTGTGCATGTGCCGGTTGCGCGAATAACCGGGATCAGGTGAAGCGTACTCACCTGGCCGTTCGGCACGCTCAAGGCGTACTTGCTGACGAGGAAGCGTCCCGACTGAGTGCCGGGCGGTTCGCGGCCTCGGGGGCGATCTCACCGCTTCGCACAGACGACCCAAGTTCAGACCGGCCAGCAAAGGAGCAAGCATGACCGCCAGCACGTCGCACTCCTCCCCGACCGAGACCGAGGACCGCCTCGCGATCCTCGAGCTGATCGGACGCCTCGTCCTGGTGCTCGACGGGCGCGACTGGGGCGCGCTCGGGCAGCTGTTCACCGACACGGTCTACAGCGACCGCACCTCACTCCTCGGCGGCGAGCCGGTGACCGTCGGCCGCGCCGAGTTCGTCGACGGATGGCGCCAGACGCTGCAGAACCTCGACGCAGTCCACCACCTGATCACCTGTCACGTGATCACTCTCGACGGCGACCGGGCAACCTGCACGGCCACCATGCAGGGCACGCACGTGTACACCAACCACTCCGGCGGCCCCGTCTGGACGGTCGGCGGTCGCCACGACTACCAGCTCGAACGGACCCCCGGCGGCTGGCAGATCGCCGGACTCACGTTCACCCTCCAGTGGGCGACCGGCAACATGAACATCGTGAACCTCGCGGTGGCCGGACAACGGTAGCGAGGCTCACGCCACCACGGAGATCATCGAGCTCGCGGCAACCGGGCGGAGCCTGCAGGCGCGGACGGCAAGCGCCGGAACCGCCGGCGGGAGCCTGCTCGTCGCGTTGCACGGAGGCGGCAGCCAGGCAGCGTGCTTCGAGACAGCCGACGGCAACCTCTACGAGACCGCCGCTCACCGTGACGGCCACTAGCTTCGGGCGCACAGCAGCCTTCCTGGAGATCCACCAGGAGCTTCCCGGCCGCATGCACCTCGTCGTCATCCGCCAGCGGTCCGACTTCTGAGCCCGCCAGCCTTCGAAGGGAATCACCATGTCCTCCACGAACCGCCGTTCATTCCTCGCGCGCGGCGCGGCCCTCGCGGCCGTCCCCACGGTCGCCGCGCTGGCCGGGGGCAC
>JAWWPV010000316.1:0-3646 GCA_033854775.1 Trebonia sp. | reverse complement strand
CGCGTCCCCCACCACATCGCCAGCAGCGTCATCGCGGCCATGACAAGGAAGCCCAGGCCGACGGTGCCGGTGACCACCGTCCCCGCGGCCAGCGAGCGGGCCGCCTGCACGGCGTAGTACATCGGGTTGAAGTGCCCGAGCACGCGCAGCCAGGTGGGTCCCAGCGAAAGCGGCAGCAGGATGCCCGCGAGCAGCGTGAGCGGCAGCTGTGCCCCGGTGACGACCGCGGCCAGCGACCCGATCTGCTTGAGGTTCAGGCCAAGCGCCGACGAGGTCGCCGAGCACGCGGCGGTGAGCAGCGCGAGGAGCACGAACAGCAGGACGAGCCCGCTCCAGCGCACGTGGTAACCGAAGGCGGCCCCGACGGCGATCACGACCACGCCGGGCACCGCGAACATCACGATGTCGCGGAGCACCGTGCCGAGGAGCAGCGCAAGACGGCTGGCCGGGGTGACGCGCAGCCGCTCGATCACGCCGGAGTCCAGTTCCCAGATGATTGGCCAGCCGGCCCCCATCCCCGCCCCGAACGCGATCAGCACCATGATCCCGGGCACGAACACGTCGAGCACCTGCCCAGGCGGGAACGCTGGCCCGCCGGCGAGCGACCGCAGCAGCGGCGCGAAGAGCGCCAGGTACAGCACCGGAGTCGTCAGCCCGGTGATGATCCAGACCGGCTGGCGGAGCGTCTCAAGCAGCTTGCGCCGGAAGAACAGTCCAGTCTGAACGGCGAACCCGGTCATGCTGTGTCCCCCGCTCGCCTCCGCACGCTTCGGCTCGCTCATGCTGCCACCTCCGCCGCCTCAGCAGCGACGGACGAGGAACCCGTGTCCCGCAGCGACCGCCCGGTCTCCCGCATGAACACGTCGTCAAGCGTCGGCCGCGCGACCGACGCGGCCCGCGTTGGCACGCCCTTCGATGCCAGCGCGCCGAAGACCGCCGCCATCGCCCGCGTAGCGTCGGTGGCCGTCACCCGGATCGCCTGGTGCTCGATGACCAGAGACGAGATGGCAGGCTCATCGGCCAGCTCGCGGGCGACGGCGTCAAGCACCGCAGGCGAGGCTTCCGCCGCGACGGCGATGGTGTCGGCCGAGTAGCGCCCCTTGAGCTCGTCCGGGCTGCCGAGCGCGATGACCCGGCCGTGGTCGACGATCGCCACCCGGTCGCAGAGCTGGTCCGCCTCATCCAGGTAGTGCGTGGTGAGGAAGATCGTGGTCCCCCCTTCTCGCAGCAGCCGGAGCTGCTCCCACAGGTTCGCCCGGTTTTGCGGGTCGAGGCCGGTGGTGGGCTCATCGAGGAACAGCACCTGCGGCTGGTGCATGATCCCGAGCGCGACCTCAAGGCGGCGCCGCTGCCCGCCCGAGTAGGTGCGGACGGAACGGTCGGCGAGCGACTCCAGGTCGAAGACCGCGGTGAGCTCGGCGCAGCGCCGCCTGGCGTCGGCGGCACTCAGCCCGTACAGCCGCCCCGCGAGAAGCAGGTTCTCCCGCCCCGTCGCCTCCTTGTCGGCCCCGCCGAGCTGCCCGACATAGCCGATCCGCCGCCGGACAAGCCGCGGTGCGCGAAAGACGTCTGCCCCAGCGATGAGAGCGGAGCCCGCATCGGCGGGCAGCAGGGTAGTGAGGATGCGCAGGGTCGTCGTCTTCCCGGCGCCATTCGGCCCGAGCAGCCCGAAGATCTCCCGAGCGGTAACAGTCAGGTCGATGCCGCTGACGGCCTCAATGGTCGCGCCCGCGACCCGGAACGACTTACGCAGCCCGGTGACCTGGACAGCGGGCATTGGTGGTGAGGACATGCCGATAACTCCGTTCGTGCGTTGCCTTGGACGTCACGCGCGCCGACAGGCATATCCTCGAAGGTGCCGAGTCCATTGGTAGCCGGTCAGCCGTGCGCTCGTGGATTCCCGCGGTCTCCGGGGTTGCCGCCCCGGAGACCGTTTTTCTTGCGCCCGTCAGCTCATGAAGCCGCCCTCCTTGAGCTCATCGACGGTCGGCCACGGGAACGTGCCGCCCCGCAGCTCGGTGACCGTGGCACGCACCCAGGCGAGCTCCGCCTGCCGCATCGCCTGCGCGTACTCGTCCTCGATCCCGAAGATCCGCGGGAACTCGGGCATATTCTCCAGAAACGCCCGCCGGTAGGCGTCAGAGGAGGAGATCTCCGCCTCAAGCCGCGCCGCGCGCTGACGGAGCGCCGCGATCGCCCGGTCCTTGCCGAGCGAGTAGATGAACATCAGCGGCGCCGCGAATTCCGGGTACTCGGCGTCCGGCTCGCTGGCCAGGTCCCACAGCCACACGAGGAGCTCGTCGCGCCCCGTCTCGGTGACGGCGTACACCGTACGCTCGGGCCGCCGGCCTTCCCGGTTCACCTCCACCGGTTCGATGAAGCCCCGATCGGCCAGCCGTGCCACGGTGTCGTACACCGACGACTCCCTGATGCGGAAGGCCCGGTCATGCCGCCGCTCCCGCATCAGGGACCGCATCTCGTAGGGGTGCATCGCCCGCTCGTTCAGCAGGCTGAGCACGGACAGCGCGACGGGCGTCCGCGGCAGCGGCCGCTGACGCCTCGGTTGACTGTCGTCGCTCATCGCCGGCCCCGCTCAATCTCGATATACTCGGTGGTGAGTATATCGCGACTATATCGCGAGTTACGGCCGTCCGCGCAACCCCCGCGGGCACGAAAGTCAACGGCAGGTCAGCCCCGGCCGGGGTCCGCGCGGCGCACGACCGTGAACACCCGGCGGAACGGAAAGAGCGTCCCGAACGACTGCGGGTGGTACGCCTCGCTCAGCCGTTCCCCGTACTCCCGGACGAACGCGTCGGCCTGCTCCGCGTCAAGCGCGGCGAGCACCGGCCGGAGCGTGCTGCCCTTGGTCCATTCGAGCACCGGGTTCTCTCCGTGGAGGACGTGCAGGTAGCTGGTCTCCCAGGCGTCCACCTCGAAGCCGGGCCGCGCGAGCAGGGCCACGTAGTCCGCCGGGTCGCCCGCCTGACGGTTGAGCCGAACGTCCGCGAGCAGCGCGCGCCAGCGCGGGGACCGTGCCATCTCCTTGACGATCTCGTGACTCGGCTGGTCGAAGTTGCCAGGCAGTTGGAAGGCGAGCCACCCGCCAGGGGCGAGGACGTCCGCCCAGCGCAGCAGGAGTTCGTCGTGCCGGGGCACCCACTGGAGCACGGCGTTGCAGACGAGCACGTCGAGCGGCTGCTCGGGCCGCCAGTCCCACACGTCGCCGAGCGCGAAGGAGAGGTTCGGCGCGGCCTGCGCCGTGGCGATCATCTCCGGTGAGCTGTCCACGCCGACCACCGCCGCGCCCGGCCAGCGCCGGCCGAGCGCGGCGGTGAGGTTGCCAGGCCCGCAGCCGAGGTCGGCCACGTACCGGGGCTCGGAGGCGCCAATCTGGGCGACAAGGTCAAAGAACGGGCGGGCGCGCTCGCCGCCAAACCGCAGGTACTGTCCCGCGTCCCACATGTCTCGTCCTTCGTTGAGCATCGACTATCGACATAAAGAATCTTGATATCGAGACACTCATAGCAGATCAAGCATCTTGACGTCAAGAGATATGCTGTGTTGATGGGGCAACTCACCGGGAAGGAACGCGACGAGGTCGATGACCTCGTCGCCGCGTGGCGGGACCAGCGGCCCGACCTCGATG
>JAWWPV010000315.1:0-2549 GCA_033854775.1 Trebonia sp. | reverse complement strand
GCACCTCCGCCCGTTCCTGCGCACGCGCAGCAATGAGTTGCGGTGCCTTCCTATGCCGTCTATCGCCCTATTCTGCGCCATAACCCGCTGGCCCGGGAGCCCCTTTCGCGAGGCCCGGGTCTGGGTGTACCAGCAATCACACCGCCCATTGACCAGCGTCAGAGCAGCGCGATTGCCACCATGGGGGCCCTGACCTGCGACGACGTCGGAACGCAGCTTTGCCGGGCACTCTCGGTTGTCCGATGTCAGCTTGCCCTGCGGCGCAGGACAAAATAGTTGCACCCGATGCCTTACGATGCAGCTTAGCTGGGTCTGAGAGACTGGGCCAGTACCGCGACGCCCGTGTCGCACAGCCATCTGCACAAGTTCACGCCACGGCCTGTGCCGGAGTGACCGGCCCGATTGCCGGCCGCCGACGGACTTCGTCCTCATACTAAAGAACTTCCTCTGCCGGCCCTTAGTATGCGCAAATCACCGGCTTATCGAGTCCCAGAAGCCACGAATCTCACTGCCCACCCACAAGTCCGCTGCCGTGCACCGGATTAGCGGCCTGACGGCTTCGAGAATCGCGTGCCGAGATCCCGTTCCCGGATGGCGACTCAACTGGACGGCGTGCGATGAAGACCAGCTCACGACCGGGCCGGTCAGGCGCATCCCGCAGGTCATCCAGCACGAAGCCGGCCGATCTCAGGGAATCGGCGACCTCCTCAGGCCGACGGAAACGCAGGGTCGAGTCCGAGGTCATGGCCACCCCATCCGCCTCGAACACAAAGGTCGACCGAAAAGACACCAGGTCAGCGTGGACGGCGGACACTTCGGCCCACGACTGGACCACGCCCACCCCGGGAACGTCGGCGCGCGACAGCGAGCGGGCGTGATTCCATTCCAGCCACGCCTTCGCGGCCGGATCGCGGGTCTCGAAAACCAGGCGGCCGCCGGGCCGGAGCGAAGCGGCCACGCTCCGCAGAGCCGCGTTCCACTCCTTGTCGGTCACGAAGACCTGAGCGACGTTGCCGGTCATCGTCGCGAGATCCACCTGGAGCGGGGGCAGGCCTGCCGCCTCGGCCTGGATCCATTGAACCCGCCCGGCGTCGGGCTTGGCCCGGGCCACGTCGAGCGACGCGGCCGCGGGATCCACCCCGATGACCTCGAAGCCACGGTCCGCCAGCAAGCAGCCGAACGTTCCCGTCCCGCAGCCGATGTCCAGGACGGTGCGGGCACCGAACTCAACGGCGATCGCGGCGTAGACGTCGAGGTCGCTCCGGTCCGGATCCAGGGGATCGTAGACCGCGGCCAGCCGTGGCGCCTCGAACAGCGCATCAGCCATAGCCGCGACAGTAGGCGCGGCCGAATCCGGCTCGCGACGGATTTATCTGCCCTGCAGCAAAGCGAGCGTGGTCAGACGTTGAAGCGGAACTCGACGACGTCGCCGTCGCGCATCACGTAGTCCTTGCCCTCCATGCGGACTTTCCCCGCGGCGCGGGCCGCGGCGAGCGATCCGGCCGCCACGAGGTCGTCGAACGCCACCACTTCCGCCTTGATGAAGCCGCGCTGGAAGTCGGTATGGATGACGCCCGCTGCCTCGGGGGCCGTCGCGCCGGCCGGGATCTCCCAGGCCCGGACCTCCTTGGGACCCGCGGTGAGGAACGTCATCAGGCCCAGGGCGGCGAACCCCGCGTGCGCGAGCCGGTTCAGGCCCGGCTCCCCCATGCCGAGCCCGGCCGCCATTTCCGCCGCCTCATCCTCGGGCAGTTCGGCCAGTTCCGCCTCGGTCTTCACGTCCAGGAAGACCACCTCGGCCGGCGCCACCTGAGCGGCCAGCTTGGCCCGCAGGTCCTCGTCCGCCAGCTCGGCTTCATCCATGTTGAACACGTAAACGAAAGGCTTCGCGGTGAGCAGGTGGAGATCGCGGAGGTCAGCCAGGTCAATGCCGGCCGCGGCGGCGCCGGCGAACAGCGTCGTGCCGCCGTCCAGAACCTGCTGCGCGGCGGCGGCCGCATCAGCCACCCGCTGCCGTTCCGGGTTCTTGGCGAACTTCGCTTCCTTAACGAGGCGGGGGGCTGCCTTCTCCAGGGTCTGCAGATCGGCCAGGATCAGTTCGGTGGCCACGGTGTCCACGTCCCGCGCGGGCGACACGTCGCCATCGACGTGGCTGACATCCGGATCCGAGAACACCCTGACGACCTGGCAGATTGCGTCGGTCTCCCGGATATGCGCCAGGAACTGGTTGCCCAGGCCCTGGCCCTGCGACGCCCCGCGCACCAGCCCGGCAATATCCACGAACCGTACGGTGGCGGGCACGATCGGGGCCGAGTCGTAGAGCCCGGAGAGGACCGCGAGCCGCGGATCGGGGATGCCGACGATGCCCACGTTCGGCTCGATAGTCGCGAACGGGTAGTTAGAGGCCAGCGCGTTGGCTCTTGTCAACGCGTTGAACAGGGTGGACTTGCCGACGTTGGGCAGTCCGACGATGCCGATCGAGAGACTCACCTGCGCGAGTCTAGAGCGGTCTGCGGGGTGAACCCGTCGGCCTGACTCCAACCGGTCCC
>JAWWPV010000314.1:0-4291 GCA_033854775.1 Trebonia sp. | reverse complement strand
AATTGCGAAGATAATCTTCCGGGTCAATGCCATTTCGAGCCTCCGTTGAGAGCGAGTGCCATTGATTACGGTAGCCCGCAGCATTCGCCACGGCTAGTCAAAAAAGGTTATTCACGCCTAGCCATGCGATCGGGCTTGGCGGGCTGCGCCCTGCTCCCAACCGGGCAAGAGGGGCATGCCGCCCGTTCCGCCGAAGCGCTGAGGCGGGGGTCTCCGCCTATCAGGCCAGGTTTTCGAAGATAGTGGATGTTTAGGCATGCCATGGTGCAATGCCGTCGATGCATGAGGAGCATGATGCCCCTGAGGCCCGCGTGCCGACCGTCTGCCTGAAGGCATCCCCGCTAGCGCCATTAGTGCGGAAACTTTTTTCTACGCGGAGGATTTTCACGCACTACGATCAAAAATCTTCCCCGATAAAAATAGTTTCCGCACTAAAGCGCCGGTCCGCGCCGAAGGCCTGCCGCGGCCATGGGGTCGCCGATCGAAACAGCAGCCGCGCCGCGTCAGGACGGATAACCACACACTGCCTTGAGTATCGGCTTCCACGACACCGACTCCGACTCCTCGAAGAACCGGATGCACGGTGGGTCACCGTCCAAGGTCCCCTGCCGTGCGGCAGCGGCAAGTTCCACGGCTTCGCCGGCAACTCCGACGTAACGGGCCTGTTGACTCATTGCGGCAAGAACGGCGGCCTCGAGCAGCCTGTTGTCGGCTCGGTGCGCCAATAGCCGCGCATAGGTGAGGTACTTCTGCGTCAACGCACTCTCCGGCGCGACGTCGAAGGTCATCCACGCGAGGAGCAGGATTCCCTCGGCGATCGCCGAGCAGAGCGCACGGTCGATCTGCTCGCTGCAGGCTCCACGCGCCAGCCGTTTGACGTTGGCAACCAGGTGCCCGATCAGCGCCTTGCGGTCGCGCCCGCCGCCGATGCGATTGTCCGCTGCCGCGAATCGTCCGATCTCCGCGCGAAAGCGCTCCACCGCGTGCATGTCAACGCACTTCGCAGAAGCGGGGTCAAGTGGCACTTCCCCTGTGTTGGCTGTCACGGCGGAGGCTAGCCGAGCCACCTTCCAGTGGATAGCACGGATCGACTCGTATCGAAGTGGCGTCTTGTCAGCCAGGTCCGCCTTCAACAAAGTGTGAAGTGCCTCGATTACCGTCGCTCTGGCGGCGGGCGCGCCTCGGGTCATCCTGCTCCCCTTTCGCGGTTACTCGGTCCATTCTGTCTGTGCGCGCCGCATCGCACTTGCCCAGCAACACGGACCATTGAGACCCTTGGTTCGCGTGCACAGGAACGTGTCATCGCTCTGTAAGAAATGCGAGAGGCACCAGGTTGCCAGGCTGACTGGTTGAATGGAACTTTTACCGTGATCGTGTCGGGAAATCAGCGCGGCCCGAACCCGACCCGCGCAAGCGCGTCGGCGGCCTGCCGCCGCTCGCCGCGCCGGATCCCGGCGTACAGCGTTGCCCGCCGTCACGCGAAGGCTCTGATGATGTCCTCGGGTAGCCAGCAAAGCGCGAGATTCGCGGCCGCTGAGTCCGTGAAGCCGGTACAGGACACGCTTTGGTGCCTGCCGCCTTCGCGCCGGTCACGTAAACCATGTCCGCGTCGACGCTGCCCAGCTCGACCTGGGTCAGCACCACTTCACGTCCGGCTGAAGCGTGACCGGCTTGACCGTGAGGCTGGCGTTCTTGAACACCTCTGCCGCCACGACGCCGCACGGCACCTGCGGCTGGCACAACGCCACCCGGCTGCAAGCTCGATTACCGCACGCTCGCTGGGGCTTGGCCGAAGATCACGTCGGCGAAGTTGAGGTCGAGTTCCCGGTAGTGGGCTCGCATCATCTCCGTGGCGGCCGCCGGGTCGCGGGCCTCCAGTGCCGCCAGCAGCTTCTCGTGCATCAACAGAAAGGCCTCGGGCGGGACCGTGCTGAGCTGGCGCGCCATGATGACGTACCGCTCCGTCCTGGTCGATATGGCGTCCCTGTACTGGATCAGGACTTGATTGTGCGACCCGCAGTAGACCATGCGGTGAAATGCCCGGTTGACACTCGGCAGGCCGCCTGCTGCCACGGGGAGCCCGGCGTCCCGCAGGTAGCGGAGTGCTTCCTGCTCGTCCTGGCTAGCGACCAGCTTTCGCGCCCTGGCCAGTTCGTCCCGCGTCATCTGCGCCGCCGCGAGCCGCGCGGCAAGGAGATCGAGTTCCCGTCGGACCGTGACTAGCTCGGACGCCTCCTCACGGGTTAGCGGCGCGATTACCACGTCCCGATGAGCGTTGCGGATGACCAGGTGATCTGCCTCGAGCCGGCGGAGGGCCTCGCGCAGCGGAGTGATGGAGACGCCCAGGGAGGCCGAGAGCTGCACGTAGTCAACCCGACTACCCGGCTCCAGCGCGCCGTGGAGAATCTGATTCCGCATCTCCAGGTAGACGCCGTCGGCCTTGGTCGTCTCGCCCCGGGATCGGTCCCCATATGTCACGACGCACCTTGCCCTCAATCCAGAACTTTATATTATAAAATTCTACCTGCTACGAAGGGACCTCGCCGGTGCAGACGAGCACAGATCGGATCCTGACCACGCACACGGGAAGCATCGCCAGGCCGGACGACCTGATCGAGCTGATGCGCGCCCGGGAGAACGGCCGGCCCTACGACGCCGACGCGTTCGAAGCCCGCGCGACGGCGGCCGTCGAGGAGTGCGTCCGCCACCAGCTCGAGGCCGGGCTCGACGTCATCAACGACGGTGAGCAGCGCAAGAGCGGGTTCACCACGTACCTGACCGAGCGGCTCGCCGGGTTCGAGGCGGTGCCCTACGCGCCGGGTGAATCCCCTGGGCACTGGCGGGAAGTGGACGAGTTCCCCGAGTACTACGAGCGCTACTTCAAGGTCGCCATGTACGGGGCCATGCTGAGCCCGCCGACCCGGCTGGTGTGCCGGGGACCGGTCAAGTACGTGGGCCAGGAGGCCCTGGCCATCGACATCGCCAACCTGCGCGCAGCGCTGGCCGGGAAGGACTACACCGAGGTCTTCATGTCCGCGGCGCTGCCGACCGCGCTCGCCCAGCACGACAACGAGTACTACTCCTCACGCGAGGAGTTCGTGACCGCGCTCGCCGACGCGACCCGCGAGGAGTACCAGGCCATCATCGACGCCGGCCTCCTGATCCAGCTCGACGACCCGGCCGCGGCGAGCCTGTGGGGCTACGGGGACGCCGAGCCGGCCGAGCGGGTCCGGCGCGCGGCGGAGACCGTTGACCTGATCAACTACACGCTGCGCGACATCCCGCCGGAGAAGATCCGCTACCACACCTGCTACGGCATCAACCAGGGCCCGCACATCTACGACTTGCGGCTGCGGGACTTCATCGAGCCAATGCTCCGGGTCAACGCCCAGGCAGTCTCCTTCGAGGTCATGAACCCGCGGCACATGCACGACTACCACGCCTTCGAGGACGTCCGGCTGCCCGAGGGCAAGGTAATCATCCCGGGCATGCTGAGCAATGGCGCGAACTGGGTCGAGCACCCCGAGCTGATCGCCGAGCTCACCGTGCGGTACGCGGAACTCGTCGGCCGGGAGAACGTGATGATCGGCAACGACTGCGGCTTCGCCTCGCAGGCCGCCACGAAGGAGATCGACCCGAAGGTGGGCTGGGCCAAGTTCTCGGCGCTGGCCGAGGGGGCCAGGATCGCGTCGGAGCGTCTCTGGCCCCGCTGACTCCGGCTGACTTACCGCCCATATCCCGAACGTAAGCGGCTTACTCTTCCCAAGTAAGCCGCTTACGTTCGGGATCCTCTTGCTGGCGCCGGAAGGCGTATTCGCGCAGGGCGGGAGACCGCGCGCGACGTGCGCGTAGAGCCACGCCCGAGGCGCTGTTCTCCAGCGCGGAGCGGCTGGCCGACCAGGCCCGCGGCGCTGGCGTCCCGGTCACGTTCAGCCCGGTCGCCGACAGCGTTCATTCCTTCATCCTGTTTGATTTCCTGCCAGAAGCCGACCGCGCCCTGGCGGAGTTCGCTGCCTTCGCGCAGAAAGTGCGCGCGGACTAGGGGACCATGGCCTGCGCGGCGAATTCACACGCGCAATGCGGTTGATTCATGAGGTGCATGACTCCCCCGAGGCCCGCGTTCCGGGTGTCTACCTGGAGGCACCGCCGCTAGCGCCGCGGCACGCCCCGTTTCGCGCCTTGGCTTTCCTTCGGGCGGGTCCTGGCGTGCCGTTGACGGCTGTGATCGCGGGTCATCCGGGCGGCGGCCCAGGAAAGCCGGCCGGTTCGCCCGTTATGCCCCGGTTTCCCG
>JAWWPV010000313.1:0-6112 GCA_033854775.1 Trebonia sp. | reverse complement strand
CCGTCCAGGCCAGCGGCCGCTCGGTGACCACCGCCGAGGGCGTCGTCGAAGCGGACGGCTCGCTCGGCGTCGTGCAGACTGCGTTCCGGGAGAACCACGGCCTGCAGTGCGGATTCTGCACGCCCGGCATGGTCATGGCCGCGACCAGCCTGCTCGCGGAGAACCCGCACCCCACCGAGCAGGAAGTACGGGAAGGCCTGGAAGGCAACTTCTGCCGCTGCACCGGCTACCACAACATCGTCCGCGCGGTGCTCGCCGCCGCGGACAAGCTGTCTGGCGACTCTGCTCCGGCTGAGGCTGAGGTGACCGCATGATCCCCGCGTCGTTCGACTACGAGGTCGCCGACTCCGCCGCCCACGCGCTTTCGCTGCTCGCCGAGCACGGCGACGACGCGAAGCTGCTGGCCGGCGGGCACTCCCTGCTCCCGATGATGAAGGTGCGGCTGGCCCAGCCCGCGATGCTCATTGACATCGCCCGGCTCACCGAGCTTTCCGGCATCAAGATCGAGGGCGACGAGATCGTCATCGGCGCGACCACCAGGCACGCGGAGCTGGCCGGGTCCGACCTGCTGCGGGCCGAGGTACCGATCCTCGCGTACGCGGCCGCGCAGGTCGGCGACCCGCAGATCAGGCACCGCGGCACGATCGGTGGCTCGCTCGCGCACGCGGACCCCTCCGCCGACCTGCCGATGACCCTGCTCGCGCTGGGCGGCTCGGTGGAGATCACCGGCCCGTCGGGCGTGCGCGTGGTCGGCGCGGACGACTTCTTCGTCGGGCCGTTCGAGTCGGCGGTCGGCCCCGACGAGCTGCTGTCCGCGGTCCGCGTGCCGCGCGGCAGCGCCGTTCCGTGGGGATACCAGAAGTTCGTCAGGCGGGCCAACGACTGGGCGATCGTCGGCGCCGCCGCCTACGGCGGCCGGGTCGCGCTTGCCTCCATGGGCGGCACGCCGCTGCGGGCCACGGCGACGGAGGAGGCGCTGAAGTCGGGCGCGCCGATCGAGGAAGCGGCGCAGCTCGCGGCCGAGGGCACCTCCCCCGGCTACGACTTCCACGCCGACGTGGACTACCGCCAGCACCTCGCCCGCGTCCTCACCAAGCGCGCGCTGGAGGGCAAGGCCGGCTGACACCCTGCTGGATGCGGGGGAAACGGGCGAGGCTGGAACCGCCCATGGTGCGGCTGCTCGCGCTTGTCTGCGCGATCGTCGGGGTGGACACCGTCTTCTTCTCCGCACTGACGCCGCTGCTGCCGCATTACGCGGCGGCGGCAGGGTTGTCCAAGGCTGGCGCGGGGATCCTGATCGCGGCCTACCCCGCGGGGACGCTGATCGGGTCGTTGCCGAGCGGTGCGCTCGTCTCCCGGTTCGGCGACCGGACCGTGGCGGTGCTCGGGCTCGCGCTGATGGGCGTGTCCACGCTCGCCTTCGGCTGGAGCACGTCCGCCGGGCTACTTGACGCGGCGCGCTTGGTTCAGGGGGTCGGCGGTGCCTGCACCTGGACGGCGTCGCTGTCCTGGCTGGCCACGGCGGCCCCCGAGTCGCGTCGCGGCGAACTGCTCGGGACGGCGCTCGGCGCCGCGGTGGCGGGCGCGCTGTTCGGGCCGGTCGTCGGGGTCGTGGCCAACGCCGTTGGCACCGGTGCCGCGTTCTCCGCGGCCGCGGTCGCCGACGTGTTCCTGATCGTCCTCGCGTTCACCGTGCCGTCGCCGCGCCCGCAGGCGCCGCAGCCGCTGCGGGCGGCGCTCCCCGCGCTGCGCGACCGGGAGGTCGTCATGGGCAGCTGGCTCATGGCGCTCGCCGGGATCGCCTTCGGCATGGCCGACGTGCTCGCGCCGCTGCGCCTGTCGAGGCTCGGCGTGTCCGGCACGGTGATCGCCGCGACGTTCCTGTGCGCGGCGCTCGTCGAATCGGGGCTGTCACCGCTCGCAGGGCGGCTGTCCGACCGGCTCGGCGCGGCGCGGCCGATCATGGTCTCGCTCGCGCTTGGCACCGTGTGCGCCATCGTGGTTCCGCAGCTGACGGCGGGGCTGTGGCTGATCGGCGTGCTCATCGCCGGGCTGCCGTGCTACGGCACGCTCTACGCCCCGGCCTCCGCGCTCGTCGCCTCTGGCGCGGAGCGCCTCGGCCTCAACCAGGGCATCGCCTTCGCCGTCTCCAATCTCGCCTGGGCGGCCGGCCAGACGGTCGCCGCGTCCGCGAGCGGAGCGCTGGCCGAGGCCACGTCGGACCTGGTGCCCTACACACTGCTCGCCGTCGCCTGCGCCGGCACCGCCATAGCCCTCCGCGGTTCCCGCAATGCCAGCGCGTTAGCGGTCCCGGACGTAAGCCCGGTGGTTGTGGCAGCGAGCCGTCTCTAGCCGGTTCGCTGCCACAACCATCCGGTTCTAGCGCCTCGGTCAGCCGAGGGCGGGTGTGACCGTCGGCGACGGTGACGGGGAAGGCAGATCCACCGGCGGCGGCGAAAGCAGCGGGAATGCCTGCTGGTCCGCGAGCGCGATGGCCAGCTCGCCTGCCGCGTTCGGGTGCAGCGGCGCCGGATCCGAAGGTCCCTGTACCCACGGGTCGGCGGTGCAGAGCTCGTGCCCGGTGAACCGGGGCGTGGCGACCCCGAACCCGAACAGGTTGGCGCCCTGCTCAAGCACCTTGTTCAGCTGCGCGAGCCGGGCGAGCAGCACCTTGACCTTCGCCGGGGTCATCCCGTACTTCTGTAGGCAGGCCACGTTCGTCCCGAACGGCGAGTAGTACTGGTTCACCAGCACCGCCGGATGCGCGGTCAGCCCGTCCAGGTCGCTGAGCAGCTGGTAGTAGTTCCTCGTGAACCTGTTGAGCAGCTGCGTGAAGTACGCGGACGACACCTTGTCGTCGCAGACGGTCTGCGCCGCGCACAGCTGGGTCATCACCGACCAGGACAGGTCGTCCGCTCCCACGCCGACGACGATCAGCTTCGCGTGCGTCGCCGCCGCGGCCTGCGGCAGCTGCGGCGGGGCGATCTCGCCGTTGTAGAGCACCTCGGGACCGAGCAGGCCGTTCTCGATCGTCGCGCTGCCGCACGCCAGGTTGAGCACGTTCCACTGGTTAGCCGCCGCCAGGTCCGCCGCATACGACTCCGGCGAGCGGCCGCAGGCCTGGTCCTCCGCGGTCGGGTTCGGCCCCCAGGGCAGGCCCCAGCCCGCGGCGGTCGAGTCACCGATCACCACCGCCTGCACACCGGGCTGCGGCGCGCCGGCCGCCGCCGTGCCCGTGAGCGGGTCGACGCCCACCAGGTCGTCGAGCGTCTTAACGCTGCGCAGCACTTTCGGCGTGCCGGACGCGGTCAGCGCGATGCCGCCCACGTTCACCGCGACGACGACCGCGATCCCGCCGGCGAGCAGCTTCCAGATCGCCGGCCGCCTGCGCACCGCGGCGATCGCCACGAGCGGGATCACGGCGAACCCGATCGCGATCAGCGTCTCCCAGAGGAAGTAGTGCTCCCAGCCGGCCGCGAGCTGCTGGCTGAGCGTGAGTGCGATCTTGGAGGAACCGTCGGTGCGCAGCATCTGGATCACCTGCGGGTCGATCGTGATGTGCTCGAGCGCCAGCCTGGGCCTGATCGGCCCGGCGAAGTCCGGTTTCGTGGCCATCACCTGGCCGAACAGGTCAAGCTCCCCAGGGCCGCGCAGGCTCGCGTTCGGCAGCGTCGCGCCGACCTGGGCCGTCTGCCCGGCCGCCGACACGGTCTGCAGCGGGCTCACCCGGAGCGCTAGCCAGATCGCCCCGGCGGCCACGATCGCGAAGGTGACCACGTAGAAGCAGGCCGCCCGCGTCCAGCGCAGCAGCTTCGACGCCCAGGGGCGGTGCACCATCCAAAGAGTTCGAACGTGTTCAAGAAATCGAGAAATTGTTCAATCTCCCCCTGAGCGGTCAAGGCTGGTGCTTCTTACCCACCGGTCACCAGGCTAAGCGCCGCCGGTCGCCGCGAAGCCACGCTCCCATTCGGGATCCACACCCGCCGCGACCACCCGGCAAGGTGCGGCACGTGCCCGGCCCCGCCAGCCCGGGACAGGCGCTGTCGCCTTCCTGAGTAAGCCGAAGTCGTTCGGGATGATGCTCTTGTTCTTATCTCCTAAAAGGGGCCGCGACCACTGGAGACCGGCACGTCGGCGCGGACGCGAGTCCGGCATACCATTCGTTAGCGATGGAAACTTTTGTCGCGCCGATGGTCCAGCCTAAGCACCGGATCGGGATGCTGGCGGTGCTTGGCGCGCTGTCCTCGTTCGGGCCGCTCTCGATGGACATGTACCTGCCGTCGACCCCGACGATCGCGGCGAACCTGCACGCCTCGCAGTCGCTCGTGCAGCTCACGCTGTCCGGCTGCCTGGCCGGGCTCGCCGTCGGGCAGCTTGTCGCCGGGCCGGTCAGCGACGGCCTCGGGCGCAAGAAGCCGCTGCTCGCCGGGCTCGTCGCGTTCACCGTGCTGTCCGTGGCGTGCGCCGTCGCACCCGACATCGGCGCGCTGATCGCGTTCCGGTTCCTGCAGGGCGTGGCCGGCGCCGGCGGCGTCGTGCTGTCGCTCGCGATCGTCCGTGACCTCTATAAAGGGACCGAGCTGGCCCGGGTGCTCGGCTCGCTGATGCTGGTCTTCGGTCTCGCCCCGGTGCTCGCCCCGGTGATCGGCGGGCAGATCCTGCGCTTCACGAGCTGGCGCGGCGTCTTCGGCGTGCTGGCGGCGATCGGCCTCGTGCTGTTCGTGCTCGCCTGGTTCCTGCCTGAGACCCTGCCGCCGGAGCGGCGCACGCCCTCGCGGCTGCACCAGCTCGCCGCCGACTCGCGGACGCTGGTGCGCGACCGCCAGTACGTCGGCTACACGCTCGCCATCACCTGCGGCAACGCGGCTCTCATCACTTACATCTCCGCGCTGCCGTTCATCATCGAGGACGCCTATCACGAGTCACCGCAGCTCTTCAGCCTGTTCTTCATGATCAACTCGATCGGCCTCGTGGCGATGGCCCAGCTCGGCGCGCGGCTGGTCAAGCGGGTGCCGGTTGCCAGGGTCGTCCTGCTCTCGCAGTTCGTCATGGCCGCGGGCGCCGTCGGGTTTCTCGCGGCCGCGCTCACCGGGCACCCGCCGCTCGCGGCACTGCTCGTCCCGCTCTTTTTCTTCCTCGCCTTCTTCGGCAGCATGCGGCCGAACGCGACCGCGATCGCGCTGGCCAACCAGGGGGCCATCGCGGGGACGGCGTCGGCCTGGGTGGGCGCGCTGCCGTTCCTGCTCGGCGCCTTCCTCTCCCCGCTGGCCGGCCTTGGCGGCGAGGGCGCGGCGACCGTGGCGGGCATCATGCTGGCCGCGCTCTGCGTCGCGGGACTGCCGTGTGTGCTGCTGATCGCCGGCCGGCGCAAGGCGGCAGCCACCAAGAGTTAACCTGCCATAAGCGCATATGTCCTGCCACTCGCGGCTACCAGACGGCAGGATGGCTCACTATGAGTGCCGATCAAGTCGACGCACTGGTGATCTTCGGTGCTACCGGCGACCTGGCGAAGCTGGAGACGTTCCCCGCGCTCGTGGGCCTGGTCGAGCGCGGGGTGCTCGACGTGCCCGTCCTGGGGGTCGCCAAGAGCGGCTGGGAGCTGCCGCAGTTCCGCGATTACGCCGCCGCGTCGCTGAAGCTGAACAACATGGACGCCGGTGCGCCCGCCGCGGTGAAGATGCTCGACCGGTTGCGGTACGTCGACGGGGACCTGGGGGATCACGCCACCTACCAGGCGATGGCGTCCTCGCTCGGTGACGCCAAGCGGATCCTGTTCTACCTGGAGGTGCCGCCGTTCCTCTTCGGGCGGATCGCCGAGGGGATTTCCAGTGTCGGGCTCGCCGCGCAGTCGCGGGTGATGGTCGAGAAGCCGTTCGGCAATGACGAGGCTTCGGCGCACGAGCTGAACAACACGATCCACCAGTACTTCCCCGAGGAGTCGGTGTACCGAGTCGACCACTGGCTCGGGCTCGACCCGGTCGAGTCGCTGATATTCGCCAGATTCGCGAACTCGATCATCGAGCCGCTGCTCAACCGGAACTACGTCGAGTCCATCCAGATCACGATGGCCGAGGCATTCGACGTCGCCGACCGGGGCAGCTTCTACGACAAG
>JAWWPV010000312.1:0-5488 GCA_033854775.1 Trebonia sp. | reverse complement strand
GTTCGCGGACAAGTGGCGGCTCAACGCCATCCAGCGCGACAACCCGTCGCTGCGGCTTGACCCGCTGCTCGCGGGCACGGTCGGCTAGAGGCAAGCGACCGAGTAACGCGAGCGACCGAGTAACGCTAAGGACGGCCCCGGTTCCCCGGCGGGCCGCCCTGAGCGCGCAGCGGTAGCAGCGGTAGTGGTTACTTCATGCGCGCGATGTCGATCTGGTCGAAGTCGCCGTACCCGTTGCTGAAGCCACCGCCGCCCGACCACTGCCACATCAGGGCGTACTTGCTCGACGATGTCTGGCCACCGAAGAACTGCGCGCACGTATTGACCCCGCGCAGGCACCAGCCGGCCGCCGCGGGCGACAGCTTCGAGGTCGCGGCCAGGTAGGTCCATTCGTAGGTGGTCGGGATACTGCCGTAGCTGCCGGTGCCGAAGATGGATGACCAGACGGGCGCGGACGAGTAGACGCCGACCTTGTAGGCGGAGTGCGCGGTGATGTAAGCCGCGAACCCGTTGAACTCCGACCGGTCGACGGCCGCGGGCACGGAGGACACCTTGACCTTGCCGCTGCACGGCGAGGTGTAGACGCTGTTCCAGCCGTTATCAGGGGCGGGAGCGATGCCCGGCAGCTCGATGTCGGCCCAGATCACGGGGTAGGGGACGTACCTGCCCTTCATCGCCGCGAGCGTCGAAGCCGCCTGCTGCGCACCCCACGTGTAGGCCTCTGTGGTGGTGCCGTTCCAGTGCGGATCGACGCCCGGCCCGCCCATGTACCAGTAAGCGCCGACGCCGACGCCGAGGTGGTACTTGGCGTAGTTGGTGTTCGCCTCGGCGGCGTTGGCGGCTGACCAGGCCAGGAAGTTGCCGGTCGTGCACCCTTCCGTGCGCGCCCAGTTGCCGGTCTGCCACATGTAGCCGCCGTAGTTGCCGCCGATGACCGGCTCCTTATACGGGCCGCTGCCGGTGACGGGAAGCGGCCAGCTGTCGCTCCCGTAGCCGAACCCCGTGCCGGGCGACGCGGCCGCGGTCGCCGCGGCGGCCGTGGTGCTGGCGACCGCGGTGGTGCTAGCGAGCGCCGGGGCGGTAAGCAGGCCGACGGCGGCTGCCGTGGCGAGCAGGCCGACACCCAATGTCTTAGTAACCGCACGCATCCTGCCTCCTGCAACTGTCGGCACATCTCAATCCGACACTTAAGACGCTGTTCAAGCGGCGTCGGTTGGAGGATATGCGGACAAAAAGGCTGGCTATGCCGATGCGGTAGCGGGGCCGTTACTCGTGCGCTCCGTGCGTTTCCTGATTGCCCTGGAACGGGAGGTCGAGCTTGCTGATCACCGCGCCGTACGTGAGGGCGGCGAGCTTGGCGATGTTGCTGTGCGCCCCGATGGGCGCCGCGCAGTCCGCGCCGGTCGCGCCGATCGCGTCCAGGTCGCTCCTGGTGGCCTCCGGGCCGATGAAGCACGGGGCGATGGCCAGGCGGTTGACCCCCATCTCCTTCAGCCGCATCGCGCCATCCTGAACCGACGGCGCGCTGTCCGCGCACGCGGTGATGACGGGGAGCGCAAGTCGCGCCGCGAGCAGCACCGAGGTCACGTTGGCCGCCCCGGCCGCGTCCGGGCCGCCGACCGTCGCGATGAGCACGCCGTCGGCGGCGGTGACGATGCTGAACAGCCGGACTCGGTCCGCGCGGGCGAGGCCGGCCTCGGCCAGCCGGATGTGCAGCACCTCGGCGACCATTGCGTTGGAGTTGATGAAGCCGCTGACGACCGCGTTCGTGCCGCTTCCCGCCACGGCCTCGCGCAGCCTGCGGATCACCGGCGGGTTGACCGTCGCGATCAGCGGGATCACGACCGCACACGGCCCGCCGTCGGGCCGCCGCGCGGCCGCGTCGGCGAGGACGGCGCGCAGGTCGGACGGGTCATCGAACCCGCCGCCGTCGATGCGCGCGGCGCGCACGTCAACCGCGGGGTTGTCCACGCGGAGCACGGCGGCCAGTTCGGCGGCCGGACCGACGCTGAGGTCGGTGTCCTGGCCAGGGACGGCCAGCACGAGAGCCGGCGCGCTCTGCTGGAGCATGGCCGGCACCGCGCGGCGGTGACGGCCGCCTTCGGTCCGTCGCGGCGGGCGCATGGTCGGCTGGCGCACGGGAAATGCCTCGCCGCCGCCACGATCCATTCCACGCGGGGGCACGTCCGCCGGGCCACGGCTTGGTATTTGGGGCCCGCGGGCTGGCGTATCCCCGCCGCGAGGAGGCAGCTCAGGACCGCGGGCAGGCACACCCGGACCGCGCGAAGGCATTTCCGGACTGCGGGCGGGCACACCGGGACTGCGGGCAGGTACACCCGGACCGCGGGCAGGCATTTCCGGACCGCGGGCAGGCATTTCCGGACCGCGGGCGGGCACCGACGGCCCGCGGTTTGGCAGCTCGGGCCCGCGGGCGCGTGGGTCACCGCCGAAGCCGCTCGGCACGCCCGTCACGGACTCTCGAGCGGGCAGCGCCCCGCCAGGCTGCCGTGAAGGCACGCCGTCGCTAGGCTGCCGCATGGGGAGGCCTGTCGAGGGGTCGCGAACATCCGTCACGACTGGGAAGCCTAGCCCCAAGACGTGCTTTGACGCCTCAAAAGTGCTGAAACAGGTGTGGAACGGAAGGGTTCCGTGACCAGTCACTAACACAGTGTACTCGATGTAGCCGCGCTGCGCCGACGGTGACGCGCACCGGCGGGGGCGCACGGCAGAGAGGCGAAACGCCCCCCGCTTCCCCTGATTGCTACTAGTGAGTAACATAGAGGCAGGCACTCATTCGGGCGGAGCGTTACATGAGCCACTACAAGAGCAATCTCCGGGACGTCGAGTTCAACCTGTTCGAACTACTCGGCCGCCAGGAACTCCTCGGGGCTGGGCCGTTTGCCGAGGTTGACGAGGAAACCGCGCGGGACATGCTGGCCGAGGTCAACCGGCTCGCGCTCGGGCCGGTCGCCGACTCGTTTGTCGACAGCGACCGCAATCCGCCGGTCTTCGACCAGGCGACGGGTGACGTGACGATGCCCGAATCCTTCAAGAAGTCATACCGCGCCCTGGCGGACGCGGAGTGGTGGCGGCTGTCGGTGCCGCCGGAGCTTGGTGGCACCGTGGTGCCGAGGTCGCTGCAGTGGGGGGTCGCCAGCTTCATCCTCGGGGCCAACCCTGGCCTGTGGATGTACTCCAACGGGCCGACGTTCGCGACGGTCCTGTGGCTTCTCGGCACCCCCGAGCAGAAGCGCTTCGCCGAGCTGGCGGTTGCGCGCGGGTGGGGCGCGACGATGGTGCTGACCGAGCCTGATGCCGGCTCTGACGTCGGCGCGGGCCGGACCAAGGCGATCGAGCAGCCGGACGGGACCTGGCACATCGAGGGCGTGAAGCGGTTCATCACCGGCGCCGAGCACGACATGGCCGAGAACGTCTTCCACCTGGTGCTTGCCCGGCCCGAGGGCGCGGGCCCCGGCACCAAGGGCCTGTCGATGTTCCTTGTCCCCAAGTTCAACGTGCACTCCGACGGTTCGATCGGCGAGCGCAACGGGGTCAAGGTCACCAACCTCGAACACAAGATGGGCCTGAAGGTCAGCACCACCTGCGAGCTGACCCTTGGCGGCGATCCTGACCGCCCGGCCGTCGGCACCCTCATCGGCGGCGTGCACGACGGCATCAGGCAGATGTTCATGATCATCGAGAACGCCCGGATGCTGGTCGGCACGAAGGCGATCGAGACCCTGTCCACCGGCTACCTCAACGCGCTCGACTACGCCAAGAACCGCGTGCAGGGCCCCGACCTCGCCAAGCAGAACGACAAGACCTCGCCCCGCGTGACGATCATCCACCATCCGGACGTGCGCCGGATGCTCATGCTGCAGAAGGCATACGCGGAAGGCATGCGGGCGCTGGTGCTCTACACCGCCGCGCAGCAGGACGCCGTGCAGGTCGCCGCGCATAACGGCGAGCAGGACCAGGCGGCCGCGGCGCGCAACGACCTGCTGCTCCCCGTGGTCAAGGGCCTGGGCGCCGAACGGGCGTACGAGATGCTCGCACTGTCGCTCCAGACGCTTGGCGGCTCGGGCTTCCTGCAGGACTACCCGATCGAGCAGTACATCAGGGACTCGAAGATCGATTCCCTCTACGAGGGCACCACCGCCATCCAGTCCCTGGACTTCTTCTTCCGCAAGACGGTCCGCGACCAGGGGGCCGCGATCAAGGCGCTGCTCGCCGAGGTCACCGCGTTCGCAGCGGCGGAAGGTGACCATGACGGCCGCCTCAAGACCGAGCGGGCGGCCATCGCCGCGGGCGTCACCCACGTCGAGGCGATGCTGAACGCGATGACCGGCTTCCTGATCGGCTCGTTGGAGCAGCCGGAAGAGATCTACAAGATCGGCCAGCAGTCGGTCCGGCTGCTGCTTGCCTTCGGTGACCTGATCGTCGCCTGGCTGCTCGCCCGCCAGGCCGAGGTCGCGGGCCGCGCGCTCGACAACGAGGACAGGCTCACCGAGTCTGACCGCGGCTTCTACACCGGCAAGCTCGCCTCGGCCCGGTTCTTCACCACGACGGTCCTGCCGCGCCTGGAGAGTGACCGGAAGATCATCGAGGAGACCAGCAACGACCTCATGGAGGTCCCCGAGGGGGCGTTCTAGCTTAGAGCCCCTGCTCCTTCTTGAGGTCGCGCAGGAGATCGTCCACGGACGGAGTGCCCGCCACAGCAGGCCGCGGTTTGGTCGCCGCCCTCCGCAGCGGCGGCGCGGTCCGCAGCACCCAGGCCGCGATCACCCCGCCGACCAGCCCGCCAACGTGGCCGATCCAGCTCACGCCGGGCGTGCCGGGGATGGCGACCGCAAGGATCGTCCAGTACAGCGCGCCCGCCAGGAGGCCGACGCCGATGTCGACGAGGTTGCGGTCAATGAACCCGCGGAGCAGGACGTATCCGAAATATCCGAAGATAAGCCCCGACGCCCCCACCGTCAGCTCGCTCGACGACTGGAACAGCCAGACGGCCATCCCGCTGGTCACCGCCACGATGAGCGTGAGGAGCAGGAACCGCCCGATCGACCGGTAGGCCGCGAGCACGCCGAGCACGAACAGCGGCACCGAGTTGCCCTCGATGTGCTGCCAGGAGAAATGCAGGAACGGCGCGGTGAAGATCTCCCCTAGCCTGCTCACGTGCTCGGGCAGGATGCCGAACTCGGCGTCCAGGCGGTACCCGTCCGCCCAGTTGAATACCTGGAGAAGCCAGATCACCGCGAGGAACACGCCCATGACGATCAGCGCGTCGCGGAACTTACGCAGCGACATCTCGGACCCCTATCACGACCACGCAAGCATCCGAATCGGATCTTCTAGCATTGAGCCTACGTCCCGCAGCGCCGCTGAGCCCAACTCTCCGTCCACAATCCGGTGGTCGAATGAGAGGGACAGCGTGGTTACCTTCCGCACGGCGAGCTCGCCGGAAACGACCCATGGCAGGTCACGCACC
>JAWWPV010000311.1:0-6749 GCA_033854775.1 Trebonia sp. | reverse complement strand
TTGATCGCTGTCTCATAGGCCGACGACCACTCGTTGCATGTGCCTCTGATCACGAAGTACGTGGGCAGGCTATTGGCGATAGAAACGGCGATCTCGTCGAGACCGAGTTGGTACGCCTGATCAACCGCGGCCATGAGGGCGCCTTTCTCCTGCTCTAGCCAGCGCTCGGGAGAGCCCATCTCGGCCAGCAAGGCTGATTCCTCGGGGGAGAGACGCGTATCCATTGTCCCGTAGGGCGGTCGGTCGAGCTCTAGCACCTTGCGGCTGAGCACGGCACGGTCGCGATACGCCAGCAATACCGCTCGCCTGGTGCTGCGCAGATCATCCGGGTCTTCCGCCGATATTCCTTCTCGAGACATGTCCCGCACCAAATCATGCATAAAGTAGCGATCTTGAAGGAGATCTGCCGTTGGCTCGAGCAGGTTGGCCTCAATAAGCTCAGAGAGCGCGGACCTGGACCGGACCGGGTCAGATCCCAGGAGTATCCCGATAATCCATGACGGTACGCCTTCGCCTGGCACAAGACTAAGCCGCTGGAACAAGGCGGCGCCGTCGGCGCTGAGCTGACGGAGAGAGTCTCCGAGTACCAGCCGCAGTTCTAGTTCTCCCACGTGCAGCGACGCCAGTCTCGTTTTCTCGTCGCCAAGCCGGGCAATCAAGTCAGAGACAGCAGCGACCGAGCGGCCGAATACCAGTGCCCCCGCGAGGTGGAGTACGAGCGGCCACCTGCCGCACAGTTCCGCCAGCGAGGCAAGTTGATCTTGAACGAGGCGAGCGCGAATAACGCCACTGTCAAGATATGATTCCAGAATTTCTTGAGAGGATTCTTGCGTCAACGGTCCTAGATTTATCCGCAGGTCGCAGCGCATTGAGGAAAACCGGCTGCGCGTGGTGATGATTACTCCGCACAGCGGGTCTGAAGGAAGGAGCGATTCGACCTGCTTCGGGGATTTCGCATTGTCTAGGATCACCAGCCGACGACGACCCGTCATCAACGATCGATAGAGACCACCTTTATCAGTGGCCGGATTCGAAGCGATGTCTACCGGGATTCCGAGGCTAATCAAGAAAGATAGCAGAACCTGGTCGGGATCTGCTGGCATGGTTTCAGTGCCGTCGAGATTGGCAAACAGTACCCCGTCGCGGTAGGACGATTTCACCAGAGTGCCGATGGTGACAGCCAGGGCTGTTTTTCCGATACCGCCCCGTCCGCTGATCAAGGCGACGCGGGATACCAGGGACTGTTGCGAGCCGGTGAGAAGCTCCTTGATCTTCCGTACCTCGTCGTCGCGGCCTCGCAGGTCAGGAATGGCGCGAGGCAGTTGAACAGGCTGCGGCATCACTCCGGGCTTGTGTGTCGGCGCTGCTTCATCGGGCCGCGGTGCCAGTTCGTTTCGCGCCCTCATGAAGTCGAGGAGATGACCTTTGATAACTACATAGTTCAGTCCGCTAGGGTTTTTGAAGTCAAGGATACTCGAATGATCCCCTTCTAGGACTCCTTTATTGATAAAGGCGCTGAGCGCGGACTGGCTCTTGACGACTCCGTCGGTTTCTCCGGCGTAAGCATAGATGGCTATAGGTGCCGTCGTTGCTGTAGAGCCTTTCGCGTGAACCACTTTTTCCAAAATCACTGATCGCGTTCGCTCGAGTCCTTTATCCAGGGGGCGAAGCGACCTCTCTTGCGGATTGCGCAAAATGAAGGTATAGCGTCGTAGCGCAAGGAAGAGGTCGGAACCGGAATTTGGACAGGCGAGCAGTACAATCTGCTTGATACGTGCTAGCGATTGGGCAGAACCGTCCTCTATCCGATATGTGAGCATTCGTTGAATGATCAGGCCGCCTTGGCTATGCGCAACGATGGCGATTTGCTCGTAGTTTTTCAGGGTTGTTTGTAGGAATGTCCACAACTTGAGCGCAATGTCATCATAGTCTGGAATGGCGCGTGCAGGATTGAGATTGAATTTCGGGGTTGCGTATTCGAAGGTTGCCACGAACAGATCTGTCAAATCTTCGTCTGTGCTTATAGTGGCTATGAGAGACTCCCAGGTTTTTGCCGAGGAGAAGATCCCATGGACAAGCATCAGCGCCTTCTGCATAATCCCCCTGTCCACGGTTACCAGCGACTTCCACTTTTCACTAAGAGTACGACTTGAGGTGCACCGGCGTCGAGAGGATTCGCGGTATGCGCTTTGGTCGACGTCTCGATTGCGCGGACATGTCCGTCGTACCGGGTAAGCGCTGTTAACTGCTCTACCCGCGGCGTCCGGCTGCCCGACGACCGGTACCACGAGACGACCGATGTTGGCCGGGTCGCCAGTGGCCTGCCGACGCTGGCCTGATTAGTACTCCAGCTGCATCTCGTGACCTTCCCCGCCCCGGACGGCTGTCGGGGGACACGGCACGTGCCGCCGCAACGTTCTACTGGGACCCTTTCTGGCGGTCCGTCAGGGATTGGACCAGGATCGAGGGAACGCACGACACCGAGTTCTTCAGCCAACGCAGGGCCAAGATGCGGGCTGGCCGCGCGGGCACCAGCATGGCGGCCAGGCGTCCATAACCTCTTCAACCTGCTCATACCGGCCCTGAGCCCGGCCCGGGGTCCGCGTTTCGCCCTGATCGGGTTATGCGCCCGGGCAGCGACGGTGGCAGCGTGGATCTCACCAGCCCAGGGCAGCTGCCCGGGCACAGGAGGAGGAGCAGGATATGGCGAAGCCAGAATCAATCTTCATCTTCATCGGTACCTATCCAGACGAGGCACAGGCCCAGGACGACTATCGGGTCGTGAAGGACCTGCACTCCGCCGGAGCGGTCGGGACCTATGACGCCGCCGTGGTGACTAAAGCCCTCAACGGCAAGGTGCACGTCAACAAGGATGAGACGGCCACCCGGCACGGGGCGTGGGGTGGCGCGGCCGCCGGCGCGGTGATCGGCATCTTGTTCCCGCCTTCGATTGTCGGCACCGCCCTGGTGGGCGCGGCCATCGGCGGGGTCGGCGGCCACCTGTGGCGCGGCATGTCCCGCGCGGACGTCAAAGAACTCGGCGACATCATCGACGACGGCCAGGCCGCCCTCGTGGTGGTCGGTGAGAGCAAGATGGGGCAGGCCGTGCAGAAGGCTGCGCGGAAGGCAGAAAAGCGCGTCGCCAAGGACCTCAACGTGAGCCCGAAGGACATCGACAACGCTGTTAAGGAAGCCGCCGGGGAAGTAAGTTGACCGGCCGCTCCCGACCGAACGGCAGTCCCGCGTAACGGACTGGGCGGCGCTCGTCGTCGGCCGCGAATTTCAGGACTTGCGCAGAGCGGCACGACCGGCCGCGGTGTGTCCGGCCTCCCGGTGCTCTCGGTGCTCTCGGTGCTCCCGGTGCGCACGGGGCCTCTTGCTGGCCGGCGGGATGGCCAGCACTGGGCAGGGGGCTTGGCGCAGCACGTACTGGCTGACGAGGCCGAGCACCTTGGCTGCCTTGCCGCGCCGAGTCGCCAGGACGATGAGCTGGGCTCGGGTGGTGCGGGCAGCGCTGACCAGCGCTCGGCCCGGCTGGTCGGCCACGACCTTGTAGTGGACGCGGCTGGCCGCGTCGCCGAGCGCGTCTGCGACGGCCTCACGGACCAGGGCGTCGGCGACGGCGCGATCATCGGCGTGGGTGAGCCGGCTGACTCCCGGTTTGACGGCCGGTGACCAGCCCCGCTCCGACGGATAGGCGATCAGGGCGACCAGGTCGGTGTCGCGGTAAAGAGCCTCCTGAAAGGCCAGCTGAATGGCGTCCCGCGAGTCAGTTGCCCCGCTTATGCCCACCAGCACCGTCATAACGTGCTCCCTCCCGAGTCCACTTCGGTCAGCGGCCGGGCGACCGTCTCCAGGGACTTGCCTTCGGCGTTGATGCCGAGGAATACCTCGACGATCCCCCCGATGATCATGATTCCGCCGCCGATCAGGTACCCGATGGTCAGACCGGTCCGGTTGTCACCGCTGCCGATCAGGAAGCCGTACAGGATCGGGCCGACCGCCCCGAAGCACTGCGCGACGGCGAAGAAGACTGCGATGGCCTCAGCCCTGATCTCGATCGGGAAGATCTCGCTGACCGTCAGGTAGCCCGCGCTGGCTCCCGCGGAGGCGAAGAAGAACACGACGATCCACACAACAGTCTGGCCGGCGGCGTCCAGCACCGCCGCGTCGAACAACCAGGCGCTGAAGGCCAGCGCGCAGCCGGAGATCAGGTACGTGCCGGCGATCATCTTCTTCCGGCCCAGAGTGTCGAAGAGGTGACCGAGCAGCAGCGGGCCGGCCAGGTTCCCGACCGCGAACGCCAGCCCGTAGATGGGCACCGCATCGCTGCTGACGTTGTAGAACTTTGTCAGCACGAGGGAGTAAGTGAAGAAGATCGCGTTGTACAGGAAAGACTGGGTGATCATCAGCGTGCCGCCCAGCACCGCGCGCTTGGGATAGGTGTGGATGATCACCCGCAGCAGCGTGAGGTACCCGTACTCCTTCTCGGGCCGGATGGTGATGGCGGCGCTGTCCGGAACGTCGGAGATGTGCTGCCCGTCCTTGATGGAGACTTCCTCAATGTGGCGCATCGAGGCCTCGGCCTCCTGGTCCCGGCCGTGGGTGAGCAGCCAGCGGGGGCTCTCCGGGAGATCGCGCCGGATGAACAGGATGGCGAAGGCCAGCACCGGGCCGACCAGGAATCCGATCCGCCAGCCCAGGTCCGGCGCCAGCGAGTTGAGCAGCAGGAACGACGCGAACGTGCCGATGATCGAGCCGAGCCAGTAACTGCCGTTGATCCAGATGTCGGTACGTCCGCGGTACCGGGCGGGCATCATCTCATCGACCACGGAGTTGACGGCCGAGTACTCGCCGCCGATGCCTGTGCCGGCGATGAAGCGGGTGAGGTAAAAGTAGACGATCCCCCCGCCGCCCCTGAACGCCAGGGCCGACAAGCCGGTGCCGATCAGGTAGATCGTCAGCGTCCACATGAAGAGCTTGCGGCGCCCCAGCTTGTCCGACAGCCGGCCGAACACCAGCGCGCCGACGACCTCGCCGACGAGGTACACGGTGCCGATCGCCGATGCCTGCGTGGTCGACAGGGCGCCAGCGTGTTGGCCTGCGTGAGCTTGCTGGTCACCGAGCTGGCGATCGTGATCTCCAGGCCGTCCAGGATCCACGCGGTGCCTAGCCCAAGCACCACCCGGGTATGGAACGGCGACCAGCGCAGTCGGTCCAGCCGCGCCGGGATCGTACTCCGGATCGGCTGCTGCTGTTTGGTGGCGACGGTTGTCATGCCCAACACCTCCCTGCTCGCCTGTGGCGGCAAGCCGAGCCGGTCAGGTTTTCCGCGGGGTCGTGCCCTCTAGTTTGGACAGTTTTTCGAGGGCACTCGCACGGCAGATGACGGAAGTTAGCCAATGCGGCCGGTGCACGCCACGCAAGATCATCCCCAGCCGCAACGACACGCCGGGCGGCTGACGAGCCATCGGGGTGATGTCGCCGGGGACAAACGAAGCGCGCCAGGCGGGGCGGCTGTTCGCCCTGAAGAAACCCCGTGCCGCGCGAGCGGGCGGCAAGGCTGTCATAGCGTACGCCGTACGCCGGGCTGCCGTTCGATGTCGCGCAGCTCAACCGCCAGGGTGCCATGGGTGGCCTGCCGGGCCGCGCCCAGCCGCCCGATCGGCAGCACCTCGCGACCGCGGGAATCCTCCAGCAGCAGCGCGAACGCTGTGTACATCGCCACTGCGGCGAGGAGGAAGCCCAGCACGGCAGCGGCCTGCGCGACCCCGTGGTTGCCGGTGAGCTCGGCGACGCCAGCGATAAGGAACCGCGGCGCGGCGACCGCGAGGACGGCGGCCAGTGCACGCTTGAGGAGCGCGCTGACCAGCATGAGCGAGACGAAGACCGCGAACACGACATCGAACATCCCGAGTGCGGCGGCAGCACCCGGTGGGTCCAGGGACAAGACCAGCGCGTCGGCCAGCCAGGTGGTGGCGAAGCTCAGCATCAGCGTTCCGGCGATGCTGTCACGGGCCCCGAGGGCGAATATCCCGACGATCGCCTGCACAACGAACGCGGGGAACAGGATCAGCGCGACCGCCCGCTGGTCAGCCGCCGGCAGCACGCCCCATTGCAGCGCGCTGACCAGCACATTGTCGATCGCGACGGTGAAGAACCCGAGCGGCAGCGGTGACCCGATCGGCCGCAGGACGATCCGGGTCATTGACCGCAGGTCGGGCTCGACCTTGGCCGGATCGAAAACGGTCAGCGGATCGACGCCGGCTTGCGGCTCAGGCTTTCCCGGCTCGGGCCTTCCCGGGGAATTCGTCATGAGGCGGTCCTTTCCTCCGGCTCCCAGCGTGCACAGGCACTTATGAGCTGGAGATGAGAGCGCTGAATGACGGCGCGTGCCTGCCCTGCGGCGCAGGGGCGGCGCAGCCACGGGGAGCCGACGCGGCGCGGCTTCCTGCCATCCACGGCAGGGACGGGCGTGCCAGTGGAGGAGTCTCCTAGTGGATCACGCGCGGGGGTGGGCCTGCCGGTAGGTCGCCTTCAGTCGCTCAGCCGAGACATGGGTGTAAATCTGCGTGGTGGCCGGGGTGGCATGGCCGAGGATCTCCTGCACGCTGCGCAGGTCGGCGCCGCCCTCAAGCAGGTGCGTGGCCGCGGTATGCCTGATGGCGTGGGGGCCCGCATCCCTGACCGCCGACCGGCCGGAATCATCCGGCTGCCGGTCCCCCGGGTCCCCGGGCCCGGCGTCCGCG
>JAWWPV010000310.1:0-4887 GCA_033854775.1 Trebonia sp. | reverse complement strand
TGCCGTGGCGGGAAGATCATCCCGTTCTCGCTGCACAACGTCGATGAAGTGCTCGGTGACCTCGACGTGAACATCAGCGCCGCGGTCCGCGCCTGGCACTGGCTCATGCCGGTCGACCCGGCCGCCTACCGCCGCGTGACCCCGGCCGTGCTCGGCCGGCTGCCGCGCGTCACCGCGGCCGCGGCCACGACGGCCGCGATGCCGGAGGCGGTACCCGGTAAGTTGCCCGCCAGCATCACCGGCGGCGACTGGGAGAGCTAACGGGTGGCAGGCGGAGTCAGGCGCCTTCGTTCGGGATTACTATCCTGATGCCCTGGGCGGCGAGGATCTTTTCGCTGAGCGCGCCGAGCTGCGCGAATTCTTCGCTGGTCAGGGTGTCGATGAGCAGCTCGCGGACGGCGGCCACGTGGCCGGGGGCGGTCGCCGTGACCTTGTGCCAGCCTTCCTCGGTGAGGACGGCGTTGATGAAGCGGCCGTCGCCCGGGCATGGCTCGCGGCGGACCCAGCCCTTGGCCTCGAGGCGGCTGACGACGTGGCTCAGGCGGGACAGTGAGCTGCTGGCCGTCGCCGCCAGCTCGCTCATCCGGAGCGTGCGGTTCGGGGCCTCCGAGAGGCCCGACAGGACGAGGTAGTCGAACTGGGTGATGCCCGCGTCCTTCTGGAGCTGGGCGTCCAGGACCGCAGGGAGCCGCAGCAGCAGCGCGACAAAGGGGCGCCAGGCCGCCTGCTGTTCATCGCTGAGCCACTCCATACCCCCATTCTACGACTTTTGGTTGATGCTTCAATAACGATGCGGCCGTCCTATCACTTGTTATGGGACTGGCGAACCGCTCGTTCCAGGCCAACTGAACGCCACCACCACCCATCGCGCTCCGCGCTTCTTGCTGTTATCATGGCGGGCTAGGGCGGTGGCCATGATGGGGGATATTTTGAGCCCCTCTGGGGGCCTAAAGTATCCCGCGTCTTCGGTCAGTCGGCGGCTGAGGATTCAAGGAACGTGCGGACGCGGTCCACGTAAGGGGATTTGTCGTAGCTTGCGACGTACGCGCTCGCGGTGCGTACCGGGTCACCGAAGAAGTAGTACTCGTAAAGGGCCTGGCGGCTGGCGAACGCGGACGCGCATGTGTCCCAGACCAGGCGGAAGAGCCTGACCCGCTCCGCGCCGCTCAGCGTGGCCGCCTGCAGGTAGGTGTCGATGTCGGCGGCGGCCGCGCCCGCCAGGTCCGCCTCGGTCGGGGTGGCCATCAGGCCGGAGGCGCCGAGCTTGCGGAGGATCTCGGGGAAGCGCTGGTACAGCTTCGGGTAGAGGTTGCGGGCTGTGTTGAGCGGCGGCCACGCGGGGGTGAAGACGCCGTAGGCGTTGGCCGCCGCGTCGGCCTCGGCGGCGCGGCCAAGCGCGCGCAGCGTCTCCAGGGTCGTGATGATCTCCGCGAGGTCGGCCTGGACGTGCTGGAACTGGCCGATGCCGATCGACTCGACCAGCAGCGTCGTGAGGCCGAGGATGTACTCGGTCTTGGCCGTGGTGCGGCTGACGACCTGGTGGGTCATGTGCTGGAGGGCGTCCGTGGCCGTGTAGAAGCCGTTGCAGACCTCCGGGTCGCCGAGCGTGAAGCAGCGCTCGTACGGGACGTGCACGTCGTCGAAGATCACCACCGCGTCCGACTCGTCGAACCGCGACCCCAGGGGGTGGTCGAAGTGCGAGCGGCCGTAGTCGAAGGGCTCGCGGGCGATGAACGTGAGGCCCGGGGCGTCGACCGGGATCGCGAAGGCGAACGAGTACGGCTTGTCCTCCGGGGTGCCGCGCAGCACGGTCGAGGGGAGCACCAGGAGCTCGTCGGCGAACGGGCCGATCGTGGCGAGCATCCTGGCGCCGCGGACCACGATGCCGTTGTCGTCCTCGCGGACCACGTGCGCCATCAGGGCACCGCCGGCCTGCTGGCTGGCGGCCACCGCGCGGTTCGCCTGGGGCGGGATGAGCGTGTGGGTGCAGAGGAGGTCTTCCTCGCGGACCTTCTCGTAGTACGTGACGATATTGCGGGAAAAAGCGGCATCGGCCTGGCCGAACCATTCGGCGGCCGACGCCAGGGCCATCAGCGCGCTGTTCAGGTAGTCGCCGGTGCGGCCGAGCATGCCGAGGGACCGCTCCGCCCAGGCACCGAACGCCTGCCGCCGCTTGACCAGGTCCTGCGCCGTCCGCGGGATGAGGAACGAGGTCGCCACGGGGTCGCCGCTGGTCGGCGACGGATAAGTCAGGGTATTTCGGTACTCGGGGTCATGCTGCAGGTCGAACAGGCTCGCGTAGGTCCGCACCACGTTCGCGAACGCCGGGTGCGACGCCACCCCGCCGACCAGGGTCTCGCCCTGGATCTCCACGTGCGTCCTGGTGCTGGCAAGCCGCCCAAGGAACTCCGCGCCAGTCCGTGCGGGCATGCGCAACCCTCCTCTTCGAGTCCCCTGGACCGTAACTCCCCTTACGCCCCACGGACAACCGTGACGGATCTTGCCATCGGCGCGGTCTGATGGTTGCCTGGTCCCGTGATGAAGGAGTGAGGAACAGGTCAACGGCGGAGTGGGTCTCCTACCTGCTTGAGCCGAAGAACTGGATCATCGCCACCACCCTCGCCGTCGGCTGGCACTCCGACGGCGCGGCGGGCCTGGCGTGGGGGGCGGTCGCGGCGCTGTTCGCCGGGGTGCTGCCCATGGTGTTCATCAGCCGGGGCGTACAGCGCGGCCAGTGGGCCGACCGGTACGTCGGGGCGAAGCGCCCCCGGCTCATCGTGCTCTCGTTCATCATCGCGTCGGTCGCCATCGGCCTCGCCCTGCTGGTCGGCCTCGGCGCGCCTGGCGAGCTGTCCGGCTACATCGGCTGCATGCTCGGCAGCGTCGCCGTGCTCGCCGCGATCACGACCGTGTGGAAGATCTCCATCCACTGCGCGGTCGCCTCCGGGTCCGTGACGATCCTGACGCTGCTCTTCGGCCCCTGGCTGGTCCCCGCGTACCTGCTCGTCGCGCTGACCGCCTGGTCCAGGGTCGTGGTGAAAGACCACACGGCCGCCCAGGTGATCGCGGGATCGGTCCTCGGCGCGGCCGCCGCCATCGTCACGTACGCGATCATTCCCCACCGCTGAGGGCGGTGCTGTCGCGGCAGGGCTCCCGCCGTTCCGCAGGCCTGCTTACAGCGTCCAGATGCGCGCGGTCTCGTCGGTGCTCGCCGTGGCCAGCTGGCGGTTAGCGGGGCTGAACGCGACGCAGCTCACCGCGCCGGCGTGGCCCTCCAGGGTGCGGGCGCACTTGCCGGTCGCCGACTCCCACATGCGAACGGTGGTGTCCGAGCTCGCGGTCGCGATCAGCTTGCCGTCCGGGCTGTAGGCGACCACGAACGCGGAGTCGGTGTGGCCCTCCAGGGTGCGGACCAGGGTACCGGAGGCGGCGTCCCAGATCCGGGCGGTCGCGTCCTCGCTCGCCGTGGCGACCACGCGCTCGGCCGGGCTGAACGCGATCGACCACACGGTGTCGGCATGCCCGTTCAGGATGCGCAGGCAGTTGCCCGTCGCGACCTCCCACAGCCGCGCGGTGCCGTCGAAGCTAGCCGTGGCGATGAGCGCGCCGTCGGGGCTGAACGCCACGGCGGACACGATGCCGGTGTGCCCGTTGAGCACGCGGGTGCACGCGCCGGTGCCGACGTTCCACAGCCGGGTGGTGCCGTCGCCGCTTGCGGTGGCGAGCAGCTTGCCGTCCGGGCTGAACGCGGCGCCGTAAACGATGTCGCTGTGCCCCTCGAGTACGTGCTGGCTCGCGCCGGTCGCCGTGTCCCAGAGCCGGACGGTCTCGTCGTAGCTGGTGGTGGCCAGGACCCTGCCGCTCGGGCTGAACGCGACGCCGAAGACGGCGATCGTGTGCCCGGTCAGCTCCAACGTGGCGGTGCCGGTGCGCGCGTCCCACAGCCGCGGGGTCAGGTCGGCGCTGACAGTCGCGATCTTGCCGCCGTCGGGACTGAAGGGAGCGGCGAACACCGCGTCCGCATGCCCGCTCAGCGTATGCAGCAGCTCGCCAGTGGCGGCGTTCCACACCCGGGCCGTCTTGTCCTCGCTGGCGGTGCTGAGCCAGGCACCGTCCGGGCTGAAGGCCACGGAGTTGACCGCGCCCGTGTGGCCGGTGAGTACGCGCGCGCCTGCCGTTTCGATAACACTCAATGTAACCGCCTCTGGGATCCCGCCGCGGGTCCGCTGTGTCGTCGTGTGGTGTCGGCCGTCCGCGGGCAGGCATCTGTCGTTAAATGCGCGCCCATTGTCTACTCTCCGGCCGCGTACGTGGCGGTTTTTCGCGTGTTTGCCGCCGGCGTTGCACCATTTCGTGACATACGAAGCGGGGACCGCGCGGTGTCACGGCTACGCGCCAACCCTCCCTATGATGCCGTGCATCGCTACGCTTTGCGTGGAGGTTCCCAATGCGACTTGAGGCGGTCGGGAAGCGGTACGGGGTACGCCAGCCCTGGGTGGTTCGAGGCGTCACCGCTGACCTGCCCGCAGGACGGCTGATCCGCGTCGCCGGACGTAACGCGTCGGGGAAATCCACGCTGCTCCGGGTCGTCGCCGGCGTGTCGGCTCCGTCGGCGGGGAAGGTCACCGGGGCCAGGTGGAGAGACCACAGCGGTCGCCAGGATGGGAGGGCACGGAAGGAAGTAGGCAGCGGGCGAGTCGAGTTTCCACAAACTGAAGAGTATTCTTCAGTTTGTGGACAGAGCACCGACGCCGTCTCTCTTGCCGATCCTGCGGTCTCAGCAGCAGGGCGAGATCCTGGCACTGCTGCTTGGAGACCCTGACCTTGAGCTGAGCCTTACCGGGATCTCATCACGGACTGGCGCGCCACATGCGTCGGTTTACCGCG
>JAWWPV010000309.1:0-3028 GCA_033854775.1 Trebonia sp. | reverse complement strand
CGGAGTCGAGCGCGACGTCGTCGAAGAAGACCTCGTTGAACTCGGCCTCGCCGGAGATCTGGCGCAGGCCCCGCACGGTGACTCCCTCGCCGTCCATCGGCACGATGAACATGGTCAGTCCCTTGTGCTTGGGGACGTCGGCGTCGGTGCGGGCCAGGAGCAGCCCGTAGGAAGCGAACTGCGCGTTGGTGGTCCACACCTTCTGGCCGGTCAGGCGCCAGCTGCCGTCGTCCTGCCGGCGTGCACGCGTCTGCACGGCGGCGAGATCGGAGCCGGCGGCGGGCTCGGAGAACAGCTGGCACCAGACCTCATCGCCGTGGAGCAACGGGGCGAGGTAGCGCGACTTCTGCTCCTCGCTGCCGTGGGCGATGATCGTGGGGCCGAGCATGCCGACGCCTATGGAGTCGAGGATGCCGGGGATTTTGGCGCGTGCGATCTCCTGGTTGGAGATGACCTGCTCGATCGGCCCTAGGCCCTGGCCGCCGTACTCCTTGGGCCAGGTCACGCCGGCGAGACCGGCCTCGGCGAGCTTGCCCTGCCATGCGCGGCGCGCGGCGACTATCTGGAGCTCGTCCTCGAGTGCTCCGGGGCCCTGCAGCACGGGCGCCTCGGCCTTGTGCTGCTCGAGCCAGCCGCGCACCTGGGCGCGATAGGCGGACTGCTCCGGTGTGTCGTCGAGATCCACGGCTTCTCCTTTGGCTGACTGACCAGTCAATCGTCGCACGGAGAACGGTACTCCACCGCGAAACGGCATGCTGCGCGACTTTGGGAGCACTTCCTCTGGCCCGGCGGCGCACGCTCCTGCGGCTGCCCAGCCCGCGGCCGGCTGCTCAGACCGGGGGCGCTCTCAAGCCTGCGGCGGTATTGCGGGCTCGGGCACGGGAGGCTGGTGATAGACGCGCTGGAACGCCCGGTCGAGCAGCTTTTTGGCCTCGGTGGCGGGCGCGGTGGAGTCGAGCAGCACCACGCCGAGGCGCACGCCGCGCCGCTCGGCGGTGGCCACGAGGCAGCGCCCGGCGGCGACCGTGTAGCCCGTCTTCAGCCCGGTCGTCCCCGGATAGCCGTAGATCAGCAGCGGGTTGTTATTGGCCAGATACAGCTTGCCGCCCTTGATGGGGAACGGCAGCACCGCATGGTAGGTGTGGGCGACCCTCGCGATCCGCCGCTGGGCGAGGTCGTAGTGCGCGAGCACGGCGAGGTCGGCCGCGCACGAGAAGTTGCCCTGGTCGTAGAAGCCGTGCGGGGATGAGAACCGCGTACAGCCCATCCCGAGCCCAGCGGCCTTGGCGTTCATGCGCGCGACGAAGCGCGCGACGGTGCCCGAGATGTGCTGGGCGAGCGCCACCGCGGCGTCGTTGCCCGACGGCAGCATCAGCCCGTAGAGCATGCTCTCCAGGCGCAGCTCTCGGTGGACGGGCAGCACGCCGACCTTCGAGCCGTCGGCGTCGACGGCGGCCCTGGTCACGAGCACCGGCGCGCTCGAGTGGGCCGACTCGACGGTGATCAGCGCCGTCATCATCTTGGTGAGGCTCGCGATCGGCAGTCGCCTGGTGGCGTTGCGCTGCCACAGGACGCGACCGCTTGAGAGGTCGAACTCCAGGCCGTCGCGCGGCGGCTTGTGGAACACGAGGGGCACCACCTGATGGCGCGGCGTGCCGAGCCCGCTCAGCCTGAACGCCGGCTTGCCGAGCGGCAGGCCAACCGGCGAGCGCGTCGGGGCGGCGGCTACGACGGGCGTCGGGCGCAACCGGGCGACATGGCGGGGAGTGTGGCGCCTGTGGTTGGCGGGGGCCATCGCGACGGCGGCCACGCCGACCGCGGCGAGCACGAGGATGCCGACGGCGGCGATCCACCACCGGCGCCGCCGGGCGGCCCCGGGGCGCTGCCCGTGGCGGCCGGGAGTCAAGAACGGGGGGGTGCTCAACGTGGAGGATTGCGCAGCGCGCCGACGATGCCGACGGCGAGCAGCACGAGGATGAAGATGGACAGAAGGCTTGCCAGGGTAAAGCCCTGTTCGTCGATCGCGCGGAAGGTGAGGAAGGCCAGGCCGGCGATGAACACGAGCGCCGCCCCGAGCACGAGTATGCGTCTCACGCGCTGGCGACGCTGTGCGGGGGCATCAGTAGACGGGAGAGCCGGGTGGCTCGGACCGGCTGTGGTGGACGGCGAACAGGCGGATGAGGGCCAACCCGAAGACGAAGCCGCCGACATGGGCGAAGTAGGCGACGCCTCCGCCGCCGCCGGCCGGGTTCGCCAGCCCGGCCGCGCCGAAGAGCACCTGCTCCAGGAACCAGAAGCCGAGGATCACCAGGGCCGGCACCTCGATGATCGTGACGAAGAAGACGATGAAGATCAGCGAGAGGATGCGGGCACGCGGATAGAGCACGATGTAGCCGCCGAGCACCGCGGCGATCGCTCCCGAGGCGCCGAGGGTCGGCGCCACCGAGTTCGGGTCGACGACGATCTGCGCGGCCAGGGCCACGAGCCCGCCGAGCAGGTAGAAGGCGAGGTATTTCAGCCGGCCGACGACTTCCTCGACGTTCGGGCCGAAGATCGCGAGGAAGACCATGTTCCCCCCGATGTGCAGCAGGCCGCCGTGCAGGAACATCGCGGTGAAGGCCGTCTCCCACGTCGGGATCTGGCCGGGGAACGGCCCGTTCTTGCATACGGCCTGCACGCCGGTGTTGCCGAATTCGGTCACGGCCGGCGCAAGCGTGCAGTATTTGCCGGGGTGTGTGAAGTCGTACGGGATCGCCGCATCGTGGAGCACCGTGGAGGTGCTCGGGCCTCCCAACAGCCCTCCTCCGTGGCGGATGGAGATCAGGTAGGCGACCACGTTGATCACGATCAGCGCCACCGTCACGAACGGGAAGCGTTCGTTCGGGATGTTGTCATTTAGGGGGATCTTCGCGGCTCGCCCGCGCCGAGCGCGAGTGAGCCAGATCCTACCCGCGCCGCGCGGGGGCTACGCCTCCGCGGGTCATAGGCATGCGTGGGCTGGCGCGTGCGGGCCGCGGGTACGGCTCCT
>JAWWPV010000308.1:0-3384 GCA_033854775.1 Trebonia sp. | reverse complement strand
GGCTGTCGCGGAGCACCTGTACGTGTTCCAGCGGACGGCGAACTTCGCGGTGCCGAACCGGAACCGGCCGTGGGAGGAAGCCGAGGAGCGCGCCTTCAAGTCCGGGTACCGGGAGTACCGGGCGCGGGCGCGGGAGTCGTTCCTCGGCGTGCCGGTCACCGGGACGGGACGGCCGGTCCTGTCCGAGCCGCCGGAGGACGTGCAGCGGGTGTTCGCGCAGCGGTGGCAGGCCGGCGGCGGGATGCCGTTCCTCGGCGCCTACACCGACGTGCTGGTATCGCAGGAGGCCAACGACGTCGTGGCCGAGTTCATGCGGGACCGGATCCGCGAGATCGTCGCCGACCCCGCCGTCGCCGAGCTGCTCTGCCCGCGCGGGTACCCCGTCGGGGCGAAGCGGCTGTGCCAGAGTGACGACTACTACGCGATGTTCAACCGGCCGAACGTGTCCCTGGTGGACATTAAGTCCGCGCCCATCGAGTCCGTGTACGCGGCAGGCGTGAAGACCACGTCCGACTCCTACGACCTCGACGCGCTGGTGTTCGCGACCGGGTTCGACGCGCTCACCGGGGCGCTGCTCGCGATGGACATCCGCGGCGACGGCGGGTTGCCGTTGCGCTCCGCGTGGGCGTCGGGGGGCCAGGCCTACCTCGGGGTGGCGGCCGCCGGGTTCCCGAACATGTTCATGATCACCGGGCCCGGGTCGCCCGCGGTGTTCTCCAACGTGGTGCTGTCCATCGAGCAGCACGTGGAGTGGGTGCGGGACTGCATCGTCTGGCTGCGGTCGCAGGGGCGCACGACGATCGAGCCGACCGTCGCGGCGCAGTCCGCCTGGATGGATCACGTGTCGGAAGTGGCCAACGCGACGCTGTTCCCCAGGGCGGATTCCTGGTACGTGGGGGCGAACATCCCTGGCAAGCCCCGGGTGTTCACCTCGTACGTGGGCGGGTGCGGGCCGTTTCGTGCCAAGTGTGACGCGGTCGCGGCCGCCGGGTACGAGGGGTTCGCGCTGGGCGGGTCGTGAGCGGCGTCTTTAACTGAATCGGCGTCTGACTTCAATGGTGACTGTCAGGTCTCGGAGGTAAAGCGGTGGGCGTTTCTGTGCATCCGCAGGCGCAGCAGGTCCTCGACGGGAAGGCCGCCTCCGGCGCGCCGCCGCTGTGGGAGCTATCGCCCGACGAAGGCCGGGCCATGGTCGAGGCGGACAACCCGATGATCTCGGCCGGGCCCGACGTGGAATCGGTGCGCGACATTGTCATCCCGACGCAGGCGGGCGGGATGCCCGCCCGGGTGTACTCGCCGTCGCCGTCCGCGGCCGGGCTCGTGCTGTACTTCCACGGCGGCGGCTGGGTGGTCGGCTCACTCGACGGCTTTGACTCCTCGGTGCGGGGCCTCGCCGTCGCGTCCGGGTGCGACGTGGTGAGCGTGGACTACCGGCTCGCCCCCGAGCACGTCTTCCCCGCCGCGGCCGACGACGCGTACGACGCGCTCGTGTGGGCCGCCTCCGCCTCGGGTCTTGCGGCCGGGCGGCCGATCGTCGTCGCCGGGGACAGCGCGGGCGGGAACCTCGCGGCCGTGTCCGCGCTGCGGGCGCGGGACTTCGGCGGGCCGCCCATCGCCCTCCAGGTCCTCGTCTACCCGGTCGTCGACTGCGACCTCGACCGGCGCTCTTACCGCGAGTACGACGGAGACGAGCTCATCCTGAACCGGCGGGACATGATCTGGTTCTGGGACCACTACGCGCCCGACCCCGCCGCGCGGATGAACCCGTACGCCTCGCCGCTGCGCGCGCCTAGCCTGTCCAGGCTGCCGTCCGCCTACCTGGTGACCGCCGAGCATGACCCGCTGCGGGACGAGGGGTTCGCCTACGCGGACCGGCTGCGGGACGCGCGGGTCCCGGTCGAGCACCGGCACTACGGATCGCAGATCCACGCGTTCTTCACGTTCACCGGCGTGCTCGACGACGCCGACAAGGCCGTGGCCGAAACCGGGTCCGCCATCCGGTCGGCCGTGAAAGGGAGCTAGGTAGCCATGCGCGCCAACGCGGCGGTTTTCGAGAAGCTGTTCACGCCACTGTCCGTGGCCGAGGTGGAGATCGACGCGCCAAGGCCCGGTGAGGCGCTGGTGAAGGTCGTCGCGTCCGGGGTCTGCCACACCGACGCGCTCGCCAGGGACGGTGACATGCCGTTCCCCGCGCCCGGCGTGCTCGGGCACGAGGGTGCGGGCGTGGTGTCCGCGGTTGGTGACGGCGTGACCAACGTGTCCGCCGGGGACAAGGTGGTCATCGGGTGGCCCTGGTGCGGGTCGTGCAGGAACTGCCTTGAAGGGCAGCCCCGGTACTGCCTTTCGCTTGGCCCGCTGGTCATCGCCGGGTCGCGCGGCGACGGGTCGACCTCGCTGCGGCGGCTTGACGGGTCGCCGCTGCACAGCCATTTCTTCGGCCAGTCGTCGTTCGCATCGCATGCGATCTGCGCGGCCAGCGCCCTCGTGAAGGTGGCTGACGACGCGGACGTGTCCCTTTTGGGCCCGCTGGCCTGCGGGATCTCCACCGGAGCCGGGGCGGTGCTCAACGCGCTGCGGCCCTTTGCCGGGTCGTCCGTCGTCGTTTACGGGTCGGGGGCCGTCGGCCTTTCCGCGATCATGGCCGCGCGGCTGACCGCGGCGACGCACATTATCGCGGTCGACCGGCTGGCCTCCAGGCTCGCGCTCGCGACCGAGCTCGGCGCGACAGAGACGATCGACGTGTCAACCGGCGTGGATCCGGTCGCGGCGGTCCAGGAGATCTGCGGCGGCCCCGCGGACTTCGGCATGGACTGCGCGGGGAGCGTCGACGTCCTGCGGCAGGCCGCCGACTCGGTGGGCATGCGGGGCACGGTCGCGCTGATCGGCGGCGCGCCCGCGGGCGCGTCGTTCTCGCTCGACCACATGTCCACCTTGTGGGGGAAGAAGGTCGTCGGCATCCTCGGCGGCGAGGGCCGGTCCGCGTCGCTGATCAACACGCTGATCGCGCTGAACGCCCAGGGCCGGTTCCCCTACGACCGGCTGATCGAGAAGTTCCCCCTCGACCAGGTGAACGAGGCCCTCGAGGCCTCCCACCGCGGCGACGTGATCAAGCCCGTGCTGACCATGCCCGAGTAGCACGTCCTATCCCGATCACATTTGGGTGTCTTTCCCGTGGATAGCGCGGGAAAGGCACCCAATCTATTGGCGCGTTCACCGGCTTTTAACTCAAGCAGTCAAGTACATTCGATTGCTGGTTTTCATTTCCTGTTGTCGCAGCTCAGAGCCGAGTAGTCTGCGTGTCGAATCGAATACGGCCAACGCGGATTCATGCGCGGCCACCGCCTCTGAACCTTGAAAGGGAACTGATTTAATTGTCAGTCGAAA
>JAWWPV010000307.1:0-8034 GCA_033854775.1 Trebonia sp. | reverse complement strand
CACTCCATGGCTTCATTCATCGCACAGCTTCATTGCACAGTGCCAGCTTCATTGCACAGTGCCAGCTTCATTGCACAGTGCCAGCTTCATTGCACAGTGCCAGCAGTTTTGTCATCGTCGCCCAGTTGCGGGCCGTGCCGGTCACGCCCGCCTTGGGCGAGCTCACGATGCGAAGCGCCGCGGCCGAGAGGTCGCTGTTCCCGTACCCGTCGGGCGTGTGCAGGTAAAGCGTCCGCCCCACGGTCGTGGCGGCGTCGCGGGCGCCCTTGGCGGCCGACTGGGCGACCGCGGCGTCGATCTTGGCCGCGAGTTCCGCGCCCGGGGGCCCGCTGAGCACCACGGCGTGCACCCGCTTCGGGTCGGGCTCGTCGGGGAAGGGGTTGGCCGCGTGGATCTGGCCAAGCTCCTCCCGCGTCACCACGACGACCGGCGCGGTCACCCCCAGCCTGGCCGCGATCGCCTCGGTCATGACGCGCGCCACCTCGGCGCAGTCCGCGTCCGCCGGGGCGGTGAACAGCACGTTGCCGCTCTGGATGTACGTCGCCGCGTCCGTGTGCCCGAGCTCGCCGACCAGCGCGCGCAGGTCCGCCATCGCGACCTTGTTCTTGCCGCCGAGGTTGATCCCGCGCAGCAGCGCGACATGCGTAGCCATGAAGTCATTCTTCCCAAGCGCTCCGTGATCCGCTCCCCTTTTCTGCCGCGACCCGCCTGACGCGACCCGGTGCTGGCCGGCGCAACGGTTCCCGGGCCCAGCCAGCCAGACCGCCAGCCAGCCTGCCGGATTTATCGGCATAAGCACACCAAGATCAAGTTTTTCGAGCGTGGCGCCGAGAGTTAGGCCCCCTTTAGGGGCCGAACTCTCGGCACCGACGCAGAACAGCGGGGAACGCCGTTCCCGACTGCGATTGGCCTCTTGATAACAGCAAGAAGCGCTTCGCGCTGCTTGCGCTTAGGCGGCTTCGGTGATGTCGGCGAGGGCGCAGGCGATGTTATCGGGGCCGCCGGCCTCGTTGGCGAGCGTGATCAGGCGGCGGATTACTTCCTCAGGCGACAGGACCCTGGCCGACAGCGTCTCCCTGATCGCGGCCACCGGGACCACGTTGGTCAGGCCGTCTGAGGCGATCAGGTACCGGTCCCCGGCCCGCGCGTCGAGCAGCGACAGGTCCGGCGTCCCTGCCACGCTCGCCTGCGACCCTGGTGCCCCAGACGCGAGCATCTCTTCGCTGGAGGCACCGATCGCCCGGATCAGCAGGGAGCGCTGCGGGTGCGACGCCGCCTCCTCTTGGGTCAGCCGGCCCGCGTCGATCATCGACTGGGTCACCGAGTGGTCGTGCGTGATCTGGAACAGCCCGCCGTCCCGGAACAAGTAGGCGCGCGTGTCGCCGATGTGCACGAGCGCCAGCCGGGACCCGGACAGGACCATCGCAGTCAGCGTCGCTCCGCTGCCCGCGAGCTCAGGGTCAGACGAGACGAGCGAGCGCACGGACGCGCTTGCGGTGGATACCGCGTCAGACAGGACGTTGAGCAGGTCGGCGGGCACTACGTCCCCCGACTCGGCCGATCCCGTCACCTGGCCAGTGGGTTCCGGCGTCGCAGGTGCCGCTTCCAGGCGGCGGAGCGCGTCGATGGCGGCGGCGCTCGCCCGGTCGCCGCCCGGGCCGAACCCGTCGGCGACGGCGACCAGGCGCGGGTCGGCGTAGCCGATGTCCTGGTTCTGCTTGCGCACCAGCCCGATGTCGGAGGCGGCAAAGTAGCGGATGGCAAGCGGTACCCCGGACGCTCCGGACACAGCGGACGAAACAGGCTGAGGCATGGCGGTCGCTCCCTCGGAGAGGTAAGTGATGAGGAACTGAGCAAGCCGCTGACGTTCGGCGAAATCCGCTTCTGTCACCCGGAGGAAGGCGGCCACCGACGCGGCGGCCTTCGCCGGCGGTGACTCGACCACGGTACCGATCTGGGCGAGCGGCATGCCGAGGCGGCGCAGCCACGCGACCAGGCGCGCCCGTTCCAGCTGGGACGGCGCGTAGTACCGGTACCCGGACCACTCATCGACACGGAACGGCCGGAGCAGCCCGAGCTCGTCGTACAGCCGCAGCGCCTTCGGCGACAGCCGGGACAGTCGAGCGAACTCGCCGATCGTCAGGAGCTTCACAGTCACCATGCTGAGCTTTTCCCCAGGGGCAAGGTCAACCAGGCTCCGGCGCCGCGGGCGGTCCGGGCGAAGCCGGCCCTACTGCCGGTACGTGGCCAGGAACTCGCCGAGCCGGGTGATCGCGTCGGACAGCACCTCGACCGGGGCGAGGTACACGACCCGGATGTGGTCAGAGGACGGCAGGTTGAACCCGGTGCCGTGGGTAAGCAGCAGGTGCTGCTGCTCAAGCAGGTCGATGCACATCCGCTGGTCGTCGGAGATCTTGTGCACCTCGGGGTCGAGCCGGGGGAACAGGTAGAGCGCCCCGGCCGGCTTGTAGCAGTCGACGCCGGGAATCGCCGTCAGCTGGGACCAGGCGGCGTCCCGCTGATCGCGCAGCCGCCCGCCCGGCAGCAGCAGCGGCGTGATGTCGATGCCGCCGTCGAGCGCCGCGGGGATCGCGTGCTGCGCCGGGACGTTCGGGCACATCCGCATGTTGGCGAGCAGTTCGAGTCCCTCGCGGTACTCGGCGACCGGCTCGCGCGGCCCGGAGACGACGAGCCACCCGGAGCGGAACCCGGCGAGCCGGTAGGTCTTCGACATGCCGCCGAGCGTGAGCACCGGCAGGTCGGGCGCCAGGGACGCCGCGCTGTGGTGGACCGCCCCGTCGAACAGGATCTGGTCGTAGATCTCGTCGGCGAGCACAAGCAGCTCATGCCGCCTGGCGACATCGAGCAGCGCGAGGAGCGTCTCGCGCGAGTAGACGGCCCCGGTCGGGTTGTTCGGGTTGATGATCACCAGGGCCCGCGTCCGCGGCGTCACCAGGGACTCGACGTTATCGACGTCGGGGTTCCAGTCGAGGTCCTCGGCGCACCGGTAGTGCACCGCCCGGCCGCCGCCGAGGTTCACCGCGCCGGTCCACAGCGGGTAGTCGGGGGACGGGACGAGGACCTCGTCGCCGGGGTTGAGCAGCGCCTGGAGCGACATCACGATCAGCTCGGACACGCCGTTGCCGAGGTACACGTCGTCGGGCGTCACGCCGGTAACGCCGAGCCGGGCACCGAAGTACCTGGCCACCGCCTCCCGCGCCGGCGCGATCCCGCGCGCGTCGCTGTACCCCTGGGAGTCCGCGATGGCGGACGTCACCCGGGAGAGCACCGCGTCCGGCGTGAACAACCCGAACGGCGCCGGGTTCCCGATGTTCAGCTTGATGATCTCGTGCCCCTGCGCCTCAAGCTCGCGAGCTCGCCTGAGCACTGGTCCGCGAATGTCGTAACGGACGTCGGCCAGCCTGCTCGCCTGAGACACCACCGTGGGCCTCCCCAGATCGTGATTGGAGTTCATAGCAGCGGATCCGCACGTCAGGCGGACCCGTTGCCCCGAATGTTACCGGCTGCTCGCCGGCGCCCACGATTAATTACTGGCCATGAAATGGCTCTAACGGTGCCGCGGCGCCGTCTCAGGCCCCCACGGGCCGCCCGGTGATCATCTCGAAAAGCTCCGCGTAGCGGGCGGTAAGCACGCCGAGGACGTCGGCGGGGATCTCCGGACCCGGCGCCGTGCGGTCCCAGCCGATCGACGTCGACCAGTCACGAAGGTACTGCTTGTCGTAAGAGTGCTGCGGGCGGCCCGGGGAGTAGGAGTCGGCCGGCCAGAAGCGGGATGAGTCCGGGGTGAGCACCTCGTCGGCGAGGACGAGTCGGCCGTCCTTCGCCCGGCCGAACTCCAGCTTGGTGTCCGCCACGATGATGCCCCGCTCGGCGGCCAGGTCGGCGCCGCGCTGGTAGACCTCCAGGGTGATCCGCCGCAGTTCTTCCGCGGTCTGGGCGCCGACGAGCGAAACGACCTCGTCGAACGTCATCGGCTCGTCGTGGCCGGCGGCTGCCTTCGTGGTGGGCGTGAACACCGGCGCTGGCAGCTTCGAGGCCTCGACGAGGCCCGGCGGCAGGGGCACGCCGGACACGGCCCCGGTCTCGTTATAGGCGGTCAGGCCGAGGCCGGCCAGGTAGCCGCGCGCGATGCACTCCACGGGGACCATCTCAAGGCGCTGGCAGCGGATGGCGCGGCCCGCCCACTGCTCGGGCACGTCGGTCCCGGAGATCACGTGATTGGGCACGATGTCGCTGAGCCGGTCGAACCACCACAGCGACAGCTGGGTCAGGACGCGCCCCTTGCCCGGCACTGGCGTCGGCAGCACCACGTCGTAGATGGAGATCCGGTCGGAGGCGACGAGCAGCAGGTCATCGCCGTCGGTGAACAGCTCGCGGACCTTCCCCGAGTGAATAAGCTCCACGATCGAACCCCCCTGTGCGTTATCGACGCCGCGTTACCAGCACTGGGCTCCGCCCGAGCCTGGTAAGCGTACTATCGGACGCCGGCGTACGATCAGGTGGCATGGCAGGAAGTGACGCTGGCAGCCGCGAGAGCGGAGAGTACCTGCAGGTACAGACAACGACCGACTCCAGGGCCGAAGCGATGGAGCTGGCCAGGGCGGCGGTCGAGGCGCGGCTGGCCGCGTGCGGCCAGGTCGCCGGCCCCGTCGCGTCCACGTACTGGTGGAACGACGAGCTCGAGCGCGCAGAAGAGTGGTTCGTCTTCTTCAAGCTCCCCGCCGACCGCTACGAGGCCCTCGCCGAGTTCCTGGCCGAGCGGCACAGCTATGACGAGCCAGAGATCGTCGCGACCCAGTTCGTGGCGGGCTCGCCGTCGTTCCTCGGCTGGATCACGGACGAGACCCGCCCGCGCGACTCGGACGTCCCGCGCCCCCGCGACCCGGAGGCCTCGGGCGCACCCGGCCCGGCTAGGTAGCCGGCGGGACGTTCCAGCTGAGGATGACGGGCTCGTCGTGCTCCGTGCCGAGGGTGGAGACGGTGCCGGTGTCCAGCCGGAAATGCCGCCCGCCGGCCGGCGGCAGGCCAAGCCAGCGGGCGGTCAGCACCCGCAGGACGTGGCCGTGCGCGACCAGGGCGACGTCGCCGTCCTTCAGGAGCGGCGCGGCCCGCTTGAGTACCCGGTCGACGCGCGCGCCGACCTCTTCGATGGTCTCGCCCGGGTGCTCGGCGTCACCGGGGATGATCCCGTCCCGCCACAGGGACCAGCCGGGCCGCTTCCGCTGGATCTCGGCGGTCGTGATGCCCTCGTAGCCCCCGTAGTCCCACTCCCACAGGTCGGGGTCGGTCTTGGTCACGGTGAGCCCCGCGAGCGCGGCCGTGCGCTGTGCCCGCTGCGCTGGGCTGGCGAACACCGCGACGAGGCGGTCGCCGGCGACCCGCCGGGTCACCATGGGTGCCAGCGCCTCCGCGTCGGCGACTCCCTTGCGGGTGAGCGGGACGTCGGTCCGCCCCGTGTGCTTGCCCGCCCTGGACCACTCGGTCTCCCCGTGCCGCAGCAAGATCAGCTCTCCCATGGCAGCATTCTCCCAGCCAGCGTTTCCCGCGAGCCCGGCTACAGCAGCCGGCGCAGGCGGAACAGGTCCTTCACCGACGCCTCGATCTTGATCCGCCCCGACATCCAGGCGCGTGCGATGTTCATCGGCTGCTCGGCCAGGGCGGCCACCTCATCGCTCTTGGCGGTCATTCGAATGTCGGCGGGCGGGTCGCCGGGCGCGGCCTCCCGCACCAGGTCGTCGCCCGAGCCGAGGACGGTTACGAACGTGACGCCAAGGTCGGGAACGGTCACGCTGATCGTCCGGTTGCCGAAATACTTCTCCCGCTCGGCGGGGCTCATCTCCGACAGTCGGCCCGCCAGTTTTTGCAGTGCCGTGCGGCACTCTTCGGCCGTACTCATGTGCGCCTCGCTCCTCGTTCGGCGGTACCGTTCACGCGGGAGGGTAGCGCACCGGAGCACCAACCGGGACTACCAGGCACCGGAGGAGATAGAAACACCATGGATTCAGAACGGGATCGGCCTGCTCTCGCCCCCACCGGTGACCCTCGCGTCGACGCGGCCATCGCCGGGCTCGCCTCGCTTGAGGACGTGGACCTCGCCGGGCGGCCCGCCGTCCTTGAGGGAGTCCACGACCGGCTGCGCGAGATCCTCGGCGAGCTCGGCGACGCTGGCAGGCCAGGACCTGCCGTCGACACTCGGCCCGGCGAGCCAGGCCAGCGGGGTGAGCAGGGCCAGCTGGGCAGTGCCTTGCCTGGCCCGCCCGGTTCCTGGCGCAGGCAGTCTGGTGCCTGACGGCGCGCGAGCGTGACGGTGCGGGGGAGGCTGGACGCGGAGCTCGTCCGGCGTGGCCTGGCCAGGTCGCGGGAGCAGGCCGCCGAGCTGATCGCGGCGGGCCGTGTCGCGGTCGGCGGGCAGGTCGCGGCCAAGCCCGCCACCCAGGTGGCCAGGGACGCGCCGGTCACCGTGGCGGACGATGCCGGCGCCGGGCCGCAGTACGTGTCGCGCGGCGGGCACAAGCTGGCCGGGGCCCTTGCGGCATTCTCCGGCCTTGACGTGGCGGGCAGGCGCTGCCTTGACGCGGGCGCGTCCACGGGCGGCTTCACCGACGTGCTGCTGCGCGCGGGCGCGGCGCACGTGGTCGCGGCGGACGTCGGGTACGGCCAGCTCGCCTGGTCGCTCCGGACGGACGAGCGGGTCACCGTGCTCGACCGGGTGAACGTACGCTCACTCGACCCGGCCCTGGTGGCCCCGCCGCCCGGCGTGGTCGTGGCTGACCTGTCGTTCATCTCGCTGTCCCTGGTGCTGCCCGCGCTTGTCGCGTGCGCGGCGCCGGACGCGGACTTCGCGCTCATGGTCAAGCCGCAGTTCGAGGTCGGCAAGGGCCGGGTCGGCGCGGGCGGCGTCGTGCGGTCCCCGGAGGACAGGGCAGCCGCGGTCCGCTCAGTCTGTGACACCGCCTGGACACTGGGGCTCGGTGTAAGAGGTGTGACGGCAAGTCCGCTGCCGGGGCCGTCGGGGAACGTGGAATACTTCGTCTGGTTCCGGCGTGGCGCGCCCCCCTTGGACGAGGATGCCCTCCGGCACGCGATCGAGTCGGGCCCGCAGTTACCGTCCGCCGGACGATAGCTGCACCCCCGGTGCCGGCGCGGGCGGGCCAGATCGCAAGGGGCATGATCGTCTCAGGCCCGGCGCGCCCAAGGACAACGTGCGCGCGACTTTCGTCAGATGGCTGCTTCTTCCGGGTCCGCCCGGACGGAAGGAAAGAAAGATGGGGGTGACCCGTCCTCATGGCTGCTAAGGCCCGTAACGTACACTCCGTGGCGCCGCCCGCGAGCGGCCCCGCCGGACGCAGACGGACATTTCGTGAAATGCCGCATGTGGCGCGGGTTCCCGCGGAAACGGACGTGACGGCGGAGCGCTATCCGCGTGCTCACGGTGCCCCGGCGGCACGGTAAGTTGCACCCGATGGGTGAATCCAAGCGGACGATGCTGGTGGTCGCGCACACCGGCAAGGAACGCTCACGCCGCAGCGCTACGCAGGTCATCGAGTGGCTGACCGCGGCGGGCGTCGCCGTGCGGGTGACCGAGGCCGAAGTTCCCGCCCTCGAGTGCGTTGGCGCGACCGTGGTCCCGTTCGGGCCCGCGGCCGCCGAGGGCGCGGAGCTTGTCATCGTCCTGGGCGGCGACGGGACGCTGCTGCGGGCCGCGGAGCTGGCCCGCCCGGCGGGCACCCCGCTGATCGGCGTGAACCTCGGTCATGTCGGCTTCCTCGCCGAGGCAGAGCCCGACGGGCTCGCCCAGACCGTGGACCGCCTCCTCGCCGGCGACTACCGGGTCGAGGAGCGGATGACCCTCGACGTGGTGGCCCGCGACAACGGCACCCAGATCGCGAGTACCTGGGCGCTGAACGAGGTCAGCGTGGAAAAGGCCGCCCGTGAGCGCATGGTCGAGGTCGTCATCGAGGTGGACGGCCGCCCGCTGTCGCGCTGGGGATGCGACGGCGTGGTGTGCGCCAC
>JAWWPV010000306.1:0-4019 GCA_033854775.1 Trebonia sp. | reverse complement strand
GAGGAGTCGATGTACAGGTACGGCTTCTCGTCGACGGTCGGGGTCTGGTTCACCGTCGTGTCCGGCGGGCTCGGGAAGCTCTGCCCCGGGACTCCGGTGTCACCCACGAACACCATGTTCCAGTTCGAGCCGGTCCAGCTGCCGAGCTGGTCGTTGCGCATGATGAACTGCTGCTGGGTGCCGGAGTTGACCTGGCCGGTGACGACCGAGTCGCTGATGAACCCGCCGGATGACCAGTTGCTCGAGGTGTTGCCCGAGGTGTCATCGTCTAGTACCAGGTTGCCGTCGATCTGCACCCGGCGCATCGGGTCGGCCTGCGAGACCGCCCCTTCGGTGCTGCCGGACGACGGGTCGATGGTGATGTTCTCCACCCCGCGCCAGAAGTTCTCCGTCGCGTTCCCGCCGTTCCAGGCGGCGTTGGCGTAGAGTCCGCCGCCGGTGATCACCGTCTGCGTTGGGTTCTGCCCCAGGCCGACAACCTCGGTGTAGAACCCGACCGGGACACTGACGTTGTAGGTGCCCGGCTCGAACATCAGCTCATAGCGCTGCGTGCCGAACTGATTCGACTGCTGCGTGTTGTAGACCGCATTGATGTCGGCCTGAATCGTCGAGGTCGACATGCTGGTGCTGAACACGTAGACGTTCGAGCCGAACGCCGGCGTGTTGCCGGTTGTTGGCGTCCCGCTCGGCAGCGTCCATTGCTGGTTGGCGGTGCCGGCGCAGGCCCAGATCTGCATGTGCGTGCCAGATCCGCCGTAGCCGGTGTCGTCGAGGCACTTGCCTGAGTTCGGGTTGAGCAGTTCGCCGTTGGACTGGGGCTCCCAGACCTGCGCTGCGGTGCCGTTACAGGTGTAGAGGTCGACGGTGGTGCCGTTGGCGGTGCCTGCGCCGTTGACGTCCAGGCAGCTGCCGAGCACCTGCAGGGCGTTGCCCGAGCCGACCGTCCACTGCTGCGCGTTCGTCCCGTTGCAGTTGTACACGTCGATCGGGTTGAAGTTGGCGGTGCTTGCGCCAGCGTCATCCAGGCACAGGCCCTCGTACCCGGTGATCGCGCCGGTGGCGCCTACGGTCGCGGCCTGTGCGTGGTGAGTGGCCGCCATCGCGAGGCCCAACATGAGGGCTACGGCCGCGAGGATGGTGAGGAGTCGCCGCTTCACGGCACGTTCCACTGCTGGTTGGCGGTGTCGGAGCAGGCCCAGATCTGCACCTGGGTGCCCGAGCCGCCGTAGCCGGTGTCGTCGAGGCACTTGCCGGAATTCGTGTTCACAAGCTCGCCGTTCGACTCGTGAACCCAGGACTGCGCGCCGGTGCCGTTGCAGGTGTAGAGGTCGACGAGGGTGCCGTTCGCCGTGCCCGCGCCGGCGACGTCCAGGCAGTTGCCCAGGACCGTCAGGGAGCCATTGCTGTTCACGGTCCAGTCCTGCGCGCCGCTGCCGTTGCAGGTGTAGACCTGGATCGGGTTGAAGTTGGCGGTGCTTGCCGACCGGTCATCCAGGCACAGGCCCTGATAGCCGGTGATCTGCCCGGTGGTCGTGCCGCCACCGCCGCCACCGCCGCTGCTCCCGGTGATCTGGTTGAAGATCGACGAGTACTGGTAGCCAGTCGGCTTGTCGTAGCCGTCGACCTCCCAGAAGGACAGCTCCGCGACGCCGTTCGAGGCGGCGAAGCTCTCCAGCGACTGGGCGTTCGAGGTGGAGAAGTAGGTCCCGTCGTCGTTGGTACCGGCGATCGGCGTCAGGCCCATCATGGCGTAGGCCGCCGAGGTGGAGATCCCGTACAGGCTCGCGAGCTGGCCAGCGGTCCCCTGGGCGGCGGACTCGGCGTCCGCGAGATCGTTGGACCCGGCGCCGAAGTCCATCGTCATGATGTTCACGACAGACACCTTCACCCCCTTGGCCTGGGCATCCTGCAGCAGCGCGTACTCCGAGCCGGCGCCGGTGGGCAGTCCCTGCGGGGCGACCGCGAGGGTGAAGTCGACCTGCACTGCCGGGTCCTCGGCTTGCAGCGCGGCGAGCGCCTGGTCGCGCAGCGAGGTGGCGGCCGTGTCCGCCAGCGTGCCGCCCTCGATGTCGAAGTCCAGCCGGGTGACGCCGTAGGTGTTCACCACGTTCTGGTAGGCGGCGGTGAGCTGCGAGACGTTCGTGCAGGTCTGCGCCAGCTCGCCGCCAGACTCGCCGCCGAACGAGATGATGACGTTGCCGCCGGAGGCCTGGATGGCACTGATCTGCGAGGCGAAGGCGCCGACGCCTGAGCCGCCATCCTCCCACTGCGGGGTGCAGCCGGACTGCGGGATGAGGAAGGCGAGCGTGTAGTCCTTCAGGCCGGTCGCGGCCTGGTCGGCGGCCATGTCACCGGCGTCCGACGAGCTTATCTGCAGGTATGGCGCGGCGTAGTGGGCCGGGAAGGGGGAGCCGGCCGCGGCGGCCGGTCCTGCGGTGGCGAGCGTAAGGCTGCCAGATCCGAGCGCGGTCACGGCGGCCAGGGCAAGCGCGACTGACCACGGTTTCATGGGGATTCTTGGTATTCGCATGGCGATCGGGCGATCCCTTCGGCCGGGTGGTCCAGCGGGAGCGGGTGACCCGCCGGAATGGAGCAGGTAGGACTTGTTTCTGAAACAGTAAAGAAACTATCCTGTTTAGGAGGATTGGAGCATTTGCCTTCAGGTGCGTCAATACGTGGTGGCGATGTAAAGAATTTGTTAATTTCGGCCTAAGGAACTCTTATGGAGAAACGATGAAACAAGAGTCTGTTTCAGATCTTGTTTCGGGGACTGGCCGGGTGACTGTGCGGGCGATCGCGGCCGAAACCGGGCTGTCGATCGCCACCGTCTCCCGAGTGCTCAATGGCGGCGGCAACGTCGCCTCGGACACCCGCCAGCGGGTGTCCGCGGTGGTGGAACGGCTCGGCGACCGGGCACCTGAGCCGCGTCGGCGGGCACCGGCACGGGCTACCCGCCCGCCCGTGTTCGTGCGCTGCCCCTACCTGCTTACCGATTACTTCGGGCACATTGTCACGTCGATCGCCGAGACGCTCGCGCTGCACGGACAGAGCATGCTGCTCGACGCGGGCGACGCGGTGGTCAGGTCCACCGTGGTGCGCGAGTTGCCGCGCCGCCGCGGCGTACACGGCGCGGTGCTGATCCTCCCTCCTGAGCCTCGCGCCGAGCTTGAGGCACTGGTCGCGCGGGGCTATCCCCTTGTGGTGGTGGACCCGCGGACCGCCGTGCCGCCCGGTATGGTGTCGATCTCGGCGGCGCACTTCTCCGGCGCCCGGGCCGTCACCCGGCACCTGATCGAGCTCGGTCACCGCCGGATCGGGGTGATCACCGGGCCGCCGCACTGGCACACCAGGGACGACCGGGTCGGCGGCCACCTCGCCGCGCTGGCCGAATCCGGGGTGCTTGGCGACCCGGAACTGATGCGGTCCGGCGAGCCTGCCACCAAGACGGGGGTGTGGGCCGGCAGGGAGCTGCTCGATCTGCGGCCGCGGCTAAGCGCCGTGGTCTGTTTCAACGACAAGGTCGCGGTCGGGGTGATGGAGGTGGCCGCGGCGCGCGGGCTGCGGGTACCCCAGGACCTGTCCGTCGCGGGTTTCGACGATATCGACGTCAGCCGGGCCACCACACCCCGCCTCACCACCGTCCGCCAGCCGCTGCAGGAGATGGGCCGCACCGCCGTGACGATGCTCATGCGCCAGCTCGACGGGCACGCCCACGAGGCGCTCAGCATGGAACTGGGGACCCGTCTGGTCGTGCGCGAAAGCACAGGCCCGGCGCCCGGGTCAGGCTAGACGCGTGACCTGCACCGACCGGCGCTCCCGCCAGCGCCGTCGTGGCCACCCGCGCTCCGCGCGGTACGCGCCTGGCTTTCCCTGGGTCGCGCAACAGCGATGGTGGAATGCATAGTGCAAGGCACCCCGCCCCCGCTGCTGTAAGCCCTGATCAACTCGGTCGCGGCAGGCCGAGCCCTGCACCTTACATCCGTAATTAACAAACTACCGCTAGGTTGACACTGTCAATC
>JAWWPV010000305.1:0-5704 GCA_033854775.1 Trebonia sp. | reverse complement strand
TCTTCCTCTCGGCGCATCCCCGCGCCAGGCTCGCCGCTGCCGACGCGGTCAAGATCCGCGCGCTGCTCGACCGGTACGGCGACAGGGACTCGCTCGGCTACTTCGCCCTGCGCGACGACAAGAGCGTCATCTGGTCGCCTTCGGGCAAGGCGGGGATCTGCTACCGCGTGGTGAGCGGCGTGATGCTCGCCGCTGGCGACCCGCTCGGTGACTCGGAGGCATGGCCGGGCGCCATCGCCGAGTTCCTCGCCGAGGCGGCACGGCACGCGTGGCGGCCCGCCGTGATGGGGTGCAGCGAGCTGGGCGCCGAGGTCTGGTGCCGGGAGGGCGACCTGACCGCGCTTGAGCTTGGCGACGAGGCGATCGTCAGCGTCACGGAGTTCAGCCTCTCCGGCCGTCAGATGCGCAACGTCCGGCAGATGGTCAACCGCGTCGCCAAGAACGGCTACACCGCGGAGGTCCGCCGGGTCGGTGACATCCCAAGGGAGGAGCTCGACCGGGTCATCCACGAGGCGGACAGCTGGCGGGGCACCCAGGTCGAGCGCGGCTTCTCCATGGCGCTCGGCCGCCTCGGCGCTGCAGGCGACGAGAACTGCGTCCTGGTGACCGCCAGGGAGAACGGCGACCTGCGGGCCGTGCTGCACTTCGTGCCATGGGGCAGCGACGGGCTCTCCCTCGACCTGATGCGGCGGGACAAGAACGCGCAGGCCGGGCTGAACGACTTCCTGATCGTGGAGGCCATCAAGGCCGCGCCCGGGCTTGGGGTCAAGCGCGTGTCGCTGAACTTCGCGATGTTCCGCGCCGCGCTCGAGCGCGGGGAGCGGATCGGCGCGGGGCCGGTGCTCAAGGCCTGGCGCGGGCTGCTCGTGTTCATGTCCCGCTGGTTCCAGATCGAATCGCTCTACAAGTTCAACGCGAAGTTCTCCCCGGTCTGGGAGCCGCGCTTCTTCGTCTACCCCAGCGGCAGGGACGCGCCACGCATGGCGCTCGCGGCTCTCGAAGCCGAGGCGTTCCTCGTGTGGCCGCGGCTGAGAGTGAGGCGGTACGCGCGGCGGGCAGCCCGCCTGCTCGGCGGTTATCGCCAGGGAGGACGACCCCCCGCTGTCCACGCGGACCACGCCTGATCGCAAAAACCGCGATCGTATCAGGCCCGCTCCGCGCGGACCAAGGCTGCGAGCGCGACCCCTATACTTGGCGGCATTCTTCCGAGGTACGCCCGATGGAAAGGCCCGGTGGGCTGGCTACCATTCCCGTTATGGTCAATCTGCCTGGTCTCGCCGGATCGCCAGCGGCGGGCCGCTGCCTGGTCATGGGCGTCGTCAACGTGACCCCTGACTCGTTCTCCGACGGCGGGCAATGGTTCGGCGCCGCGGCCGCGGTCGAGCACGGCCTTGAGCTGATCGCCCAGGGCGCCGACATCGTCGACGTCGGCGGCGAGTCAACGAGGCCCGGCGCGCAGCGTATCCCCGTCGATGAGGAGCTGCGCCGGGTCAAGCCGGTCATCACCGAGCTGGTCAGGGCGGGGGCGGTCGTCAGCGTGGACACGATGCGCGCCCAGGTGGCCGACTGGGCCCTCGGTGCGGGTGTCAGCCTGGTCAACGACGTGAGCGGCGGACTCGCCGACCCCTACATGCCGCGGCTGGTGGCGAAGGCGGGCATCCCCTATGTCGTGATGCACTGGCGCGGGCACAGCCACGACATGTACTCACGGGCCGTCTACGCCGACGTGGTCCGTGAGGTACACGACGAGCTGGCCCAGCGGATCGAGGCGGTGACCGCGGAAGGCGTCGACCCGTCGATGATCGTGATCGACCCCGGCCTCGGGTTCAGCAAGAACCCGGCCGCCCGGGGGCCTGAGGCGCATAACTGGCAGCTCCTCGCCGGCCTGCGGGAACTGGCGACGATCGGCGGGCGCGACTTCCCCGTGCTTGTCGGCGCTTCCCGTAAGCGGTACCTGAGCAGGCTGTTCGACGCCGAAGGCGCCGAGCCGCGCCCGTTCCTCGAGAACGACGCGGCGACGGCCGCCATCACCGCGATCTCCGCGGTGGCCGGCGCCTGGTGCGTCCGCGTCCACCATGTCCCCGCGAATGCGGACGCGGTCCGGGTCGCCGCGGCCTATCGCGCCGCCGCTCGCTCATGAAGGGCCGCTCATGATGGAACGGCAGGCCGTTCTCGCCCTGGGCAGTAACCTCGGAGACAGGCAGGACATACTCCAGGGTGGCGTGGACGCCATCGCGGGCATCGAGGGGGTTCGGCTGACGGGCGTGTCGCCGGTTTACGAAACGGTGCCGGTTGGCGGGCCGCCGCAGCCGGATTACCTCAACGCGGTCGCGCTGGCCGACGTCACGATCCCGTCGGATGAGCTCCTCGACCGGCTGCACGAGGTCGAGGCGGCGTTCGACCGGGTTCGCGTGGTGCGCTGGGGACCGCGCACCCTCGACATCGACATCATCACCGTGGCCGGCGAGCACCGCGACGACCCGGACCTCACGCTGCCGCACCCGCGGGCGCACGAGCGCGCGTTCGTGCTTGCCCCGTGGCATGACGCCGACCCCGACGCGGTGCTCCCCGGGCATGGCCCGGTCGCGGGCCTGCTGGCCCTTGCCGACCAGACGGGGATCCGCCGATCCAGGGTGCCCCTCGTTCTTCAGGAGGCGGAATCGTGAAGCCGACGCGGACCAGGACGCTGCTGCTCGTCGTCGTCCTCGCCGCCGCCGTGACCTGGGCGGTGCTTGACGCCGCCTACGCCAGCCTGCCGCCGCTCACCTGGACGGGGGTGCCCGCCCTGCTGATCGCGGCGGGCGCGGAGGCCTGGGCCGGCCGGGACCCGCGGGCGCGCATCCAGGGAAAACGGGGGACGCGTCCGGCCCCGCCGCTGTTCGTCGCGCGGATCGTGGCTCTCGCCAAGGCGAGCTCGCTGACCGCCGCGCTGCTCGCCGGAATCTGCGCGGGATTCATGATCTACCTGTCGGGCATGGCCGGCGCGCCAACCCCGCGCGGCGACCTCATCGACGCGAGCCTGTCGTTCGGTGCCTGCCTGGTGCTCTTGGCGGCGGCCCTGTTCCTCGAGTACTGCTGCCGCGTCCCAGGGGACCCCGACGCCGATGACTCGGTCCCGCCCCCGCCCCAGGAATCCCCCTTCCACCACTAGCCCCTCCCGTGCGCTCAGCTTCGCTTACCCGACGAGCACTGTTTGCTTAGCGGGTGACCATGATCGCCACCTTCGCTTAGCAAATGACCGTGATCACGTCCGGTTTGCGGCAAATGTGGCGCGCCGTCTGGATGCTGGTGGCTAATTTTCCCGCGTAGGGAACTGGCCCTATGGCCCCGCGGGTCAGACGTGTTCTGGCCCTATGGCCCCGCGGGCCAGACGTGTTCTGGCCCTTTGGGCCCGCGGCACCGATCTATGGGCCCTCGGGATCCCAGGGCCAGGACGGGGCCAGGACGGGCAGACCCGCCGGTCAATTGGCCACCGACATCCCGTCTGGTAAGCAGAGGCGAGCTGAGTGGTCGGGGGGTACGGGCCCGTGGGTTTTCAAGTTGCGCGTCCCGGGCGTGCCGTGGTCCCGGGCGCGGTCCGTTTCGCGCTTTGGCTTTGGTTCGGGCGGGTCCTGGGGTGCCGTTGACGGCTGTGATCGCGGGTCATCTGGGCGCCTGGCCCCCGATGGCCGGGAGGTTTGCCGGTTATGCCCTGGTTTGCTGGTCCTGCGGACCGGCTGTTTTCATGATCGCGGGTCATAGGGGGCGGATATCGCCAGTTTTGACCCGCGGTAATTTAACAGCTGGATCATGACCGGTGGTTTGTTCTATTTTGTTGTGAGGATGCGGTGGTTCGCGGGGTGTTTCCCCGCGATGACCCGCGGTCACGGCCGCGGGCGGCGGGTGGCCCGCAGGGCACCGGCCCGGCCACGGGCAGGCGGGCAGGCAGGCAGGCAGCGGCGCGGTATCACATCCCGAACGCAGACAGCGGCGAATGCCGACTTACTTCCAGACGGGCGCTAAGCAAAGGCGCGGGGCAGGCGGCGACCAGGGGTAGTGAGGCTGGTGGCTATCCTTGTCAGGGCGTTGGCCAGCGTAAGAAGGGGCAGTCCGGTACTCGTGGAGACTGGAACTAGTGAACATCCGGCCCGGTTGCGGGTCGGGATAATCGGGCCGGGCCGTGCGGGGACCGCGCTCGCCCGGGCGTTGACGCGGGCCGGGCATCAGGTGACCGCGGCCGCGGCGGTTTCCGAGCCGTCCAAGCGCCGGGTCATGGAGCACTTCCCGCGGGCCAAGCTCACCGACCCGGCGGGCGTGCTCGGCGCCGCCGACCTGGTGCTGCTCACCGTCCCTGACGACGTGCTGCCCGGCCTCGTTGAAGGGCTGGCCGCGACCGACGCGCCGTACGCGGGACGGCTGATCGCGCACGCCAGCGGCGCGCACGGCATCCGCGTGCTCGACCCCGCCACAAGGGCAGGCGCGCTCCCGCTCGCACTGCACCCAGTCATGACGTTCACGGGCCGCGAGGATGACGTGGACCGGATCAAGGGCGTCAGCTTCGGGGTGACCGCGCCCGACCAGCTCCGCCCGGCCGCCGAGGCCCTCGTGATCGAGATGGGCGGCGAGCCGGTGTTCATCGCCGAGGAGGATCGCCCCCTCTACCACGCCGCGCTCGCCTTCGCCGCTAACCACCTGGTCACGCTCGTCTCCGAGGCGGCGAGCATGCTGCGCGACGCGGGCGCGGATAACCCGAACCGGATGCTCGGCCCGCTGCTCAGCGCCGCACTCGACAACGCGCTGCGGTTCGGCGACGCCGGCCTCACCGGGCCGGTGGCACGGGGCGATGACGCTACCGTGGCCGCCCACGTCGCGGCGATCGCCGCGCATGAGCCCGCCGCGCTCCCCGCTTACCGCGCGCTCGCCCGGCTGACCGCCGACCGGGCGCTAGCCGCGGGAATGCTCAGCGCGAGCGATGCAGAACGCCTACTCGACGTGCTTGGAGACCAACGATGATCATCGCGAGCACCCGTGCTGACCTTGCCGCCGCGCGCGAGAAGCTGACCGGGCCCGTCGTTCTCGTGCCCACCATGGGGGCGCTGCACGACGGGCACCGTGCGCTGCTGCGCCGGGCGCGCGAGCTGGCCGGGCAGCCGTCTCCCGGGGGGGCGACCCCCCGTACCCCCCGAGGGCCTGTCCGGTCAGAAAGCGCGAGTGTGTCGGACAGGCACGGCACGGTCGCGGTCTCGATCTTCGTGAACCCGCTCCAGTTCGGGCCGAACGAGGACCTCGACAAGTACCCGCGCACGCTGGACGCGGACCTGGCCACCTGCGAAGCCGAGGGCGTGGACCTCGTGTTCGCGCCCTCCGTCCGCGAGATGTACCCGCAGGAGCAGCTCGTCAGGGTCGACCCAGGGCCGACGGGGGAGATCCTGGAAGGAGAGTTCCGGCCCGGGTTCTTCCACGGCGTGCTCACGGTCGTGCTCAAGCTCTTCAGCCTGGTCCGTCCGGACACCGCCGTCTTCGGTCAGAAGGACGCGCAGCAGCTGGTGCTCGTCCGCAGGATGTCCGCCGACTTCGGACTCGGCATCGAGATCGAGGCGGTCCCGACGGTGCGGGCCGCCGACGGGCTCGCCTTGGCGAGCAGGAACAAGTACCTGTCGCCCGAGGAGCGGGCCGTGGCGCCCGTGCTGCACCGGGCGCTGGCCGCGGGCGCGGCGGCCGGATC
>JAWWPV010000304.1:0-3056 GCA_033854775.1 Trebonia sp. | reverse complement strand
TTTCCGGCGTGAGCGGCGCCCTCGCGATCTCACTCCTCTATGCCTGTCTCGCGATCGGGCCGATGAGCATCCTCTCGCCCGTCACAGCAGTCAAGGCCGGAGAAAAGGCCGCCGAGGTCCTCGGTGTCGCGGAAATCCTCGTTCACCAGGGTCGCGGCGTTGGTGTACGCGATGACGTACTCCTTGAACCACAGGTCGTTGGCCAGCACGTAGTTGATCAGCGCGCCGAGCAGTACCACGTCCGACCCGACCCGGATCGGGATGTGCTTGTCCGCGATCGCCGAGGTGCGGGTGAAACGGGGATCAACGTGGATGACCTTGGCCCCGCGTCTCATGGCCTCCTCCACCCACTGGAAGCCAACGGGATGGCACTCGGCCATGTTGGAGCCCTGGATGATGATGCAGTCGGCGTTGGCCATGTCCTGCAGGCTCTGCGTGGCGCCGCCGCGCCCGAACGAGGATCCCAAACTGGGAACCGTGGCGGAGTGTCAAATGCGCGCCTGGTTCTCGATCTGGACTGCGCCGGCGGCCGTGAAGAGCTTCTTGATCAGGTAGTTCTCTTCGTTGTCGAGGGTCGCGCCGCCCAGGGCGGCGATGCCCATCGTGCGGCGCAGGAGGCGCCCCTTGTCATCATGCTGCTGCCAGGATCGGCGGCGCGACTCGAGGAACCGGTCAGCCACCATCTCAAGGGCGGTTTCCTTGTCGATGTGCTGCCACTCGCGGGCATAGGGTGCGCGGTAGAGCACCTGGGTCTGGCGGCCGGGCGCGTTCACCAGTTGCTCGCTCGCCGACCCCTTCGGGCACAGCCGGCCACGCGAGACCGGGGAATCAGGGTCGCCCTCGATCTGGACGACCTTCTCGTCTTTGACGTAGATCCGCTGACCGCAGCCGACCGCGCAGTACGGGCAGACGCTCTGCACCACACGGTCCGCTGTCGACGTGCGCGGGGCCAGCGTGCGCGTCCGCTCGGAAGTCACCGCCGGCCCGCGGCCGAGCAGATCCCCAGAGCGCACTTGCCGGACGACCGGCCACTGAAGCGGACTCCACTGTGCCATGACACAAGGCTAGTTGACGTGCCACTTCGGTGACACTCGGGGCGGGCGTTGCACCGGGCCGTCCGGAGACGACCAGCGGAGGGGGCACGGGCAGAGGCTGCAGGCACCGTTCGCGCACGGCACGTTCGTTCTCATCTGGCCAGCAAATTGCGGGCTTCCGCGTCCAGCTCGATGTTCGCGGCAGACATGTTTTCTTCGAGGTGAAACATGGAGGACGTGCCGGGGATCAGGAGTACCTCTGGCCGTAGATCAAGCAGCCATGCGAGCGCCACCTGGGCCGGAGTGCAGCCCAGGCGCGCTGCGGTATCTGCTACCCGCGGGCTAACCAGCACTGGATTGCCGCGGGAGAATCCCGAACCGAGCGGGAAGAAAGGCACGAAGGCGATGCCGCGGGCGTGACACTCCTCGAGTATTGGCATGGAGCGCCGGTCGATGAGGTTCATCAGGTTCTGCACGCAGGCAATGTCGGTGATCGCAAGCGCGTAGCGAAGGTGATCTAGGGAGACATTACTGAGGCCGATGCCGCCGATCAGCCCGTCGTCGCGCGCTTTCACCATCGCGGCCAGCTGGTCTGCGAACCGCTGGTCAGGCCGGGCGTCGTCCATCAGGCGCAGGTTCACGACGGCGAGGTGATCGACCGCCAGGCTGCGAAGGTTATCCTCGATCCCGCCCCTGAGCTGGGCCGGCCGGTCGTACCTGAGCACCCCGCCCGATGCGTCCCGTCGCGCGCCCACCTTGCTGACCAGGGCAAGGTTGTCGGGGTAGGGGTGCAGGGCCGCCCGGATGAGCTCATTGGCGACTCCTGGGCCATAGAAGTAGGCAGTATCGATGTGATCGACCCCGAGGTCGGCCGCGCGCCGTAGGACCGCGATGGCCGCATCACGATCTCGCGGCGGGCCGAACACACCCGGACCGGGCAGCTGCATCGCGCCGAAGCCGACGCGGAACACGGTTACCGGTCCCAGAAGATGACGGCGGGGCTCCATGCGCCTATGGTCCTCCCTAACTGGGTGAGCCCGCATCGCCAGGATCTAGTGACCACGGTGCTGGCGCGCTCGCCTCCGGGGTGAGCTGGCGGACCTCGAGCAGGTCGAGGCCAAGCGCCTCGATCTCAGCCAGCACGCCGTATAGCCCGGGCTGGTCCAGCACGCCGGTCAAGACTGTCTCTGGCCCCTGCCGCTCCCATGCCATCGGCGGAAGCGCGGACAGCAACGTGGCGCCGAGATGGCCGTTGATCCGGATCATGTACCTGGCGGATGCGGGGCCCATGCACAGATCCTCCAGCGTGACCAGGTGAGTCCGCATCGCCAGGATCTGGTGACCCGGCTGTTGCGCTGGCCGCCCTGGCACGTAATGCTGAGAGGCGGAGGACGGCATGCTAGCGCGCGCTGGGGATCGAGTTCAGGCGTGGTACTTAGAGCAAATCACCGAAAGCCGGGTCCGGCGGCTCCGCGGCTGATTCAGCGCGGGGAACTTCTCGCCGCCCTCGACCGCGCGGCCGAAGCCAAGGTAACGCTTATCTCGGCCCCCGCAGGCAGCGGCAAGACCTCGCTGCTGCGGGCCTGGGCGGATGGGCCGGGCCAGCCGCATCGGCTAGCAGTCGTCCAGGTGCAGCGCGACCAGCAGGACGCCCAGCAGTTCTGGATCGCCGTCCTCAGCGCCATCCGGCAGGCCCACGGCACGTCCGGCGAAGGCGAGCAGCTGGCAGCGACACCCGACTTCAACCAAGGGGCGATCGTCGACAGAGTTCGTTCGGAGCTCGCCGAGCATCGCGACCGCACGTTCCTGGTCATCGACGATCTGCACGAGCTGACCTCGCCGGAAGCGCTCACGCAGCTAACCCGGCTGCTGGAAAAGCTCCCCCCGCAGGTACGCGCGATCCTCGCGACGCGGCGCAGTCTGCCGCTACGGCTGCACAAGCTTCGGCTCGCCGGCGACCTGGCCGAGATCCGTACCGCAGATTTGCGTTTTACGCAGCGCGAGACCCGCGAGGTCCTGGAG
>JAWWPV010000303.1:0-7690 GCA_033854775.1 Trebonia sp. | reverse complement strand
GAATTTAACCCCGCTGCGGAGCGTGAAGGAGTAGACCTTCCCGTTACTGCTTACCGACCACTTCGTCGCGAGGTCGGGCGTTGGCTGGTTATCCTGCGTGAGGTAGACCAGGGTGTCGAAGATGTTGGCGTCGATCGGGCCGGTGTCGCGCGCTCCCGAGGTGGCGGGGTTGAGCGTGTCCGGCTCCTCAGCCCAGCCGACGGTAATGCTGCCGCCACTGGCGGCCGGCCCGCTCCCGGCGGATCCGCCGGATCCTGGCGAGCCGCCACCCGCACCGCAGGCGGCGGCCAGCAGGCAGGTCGCGGTAACGCTGAGGACGGCTGCGAAGCCCTGGCGTACGCGTCTCAATATACTCAGCTCCCTTTGTCTCTTGATTCCTTGCGACCTGCTACCTGCGACTCACAGTCGGGTCGAGCTGGTCACGAAGGCCATCGCCGACAAGGTTCATGCCGACGACGTACAGCGCTAGAATTGTGCCGGGGAACACCGTTATCCACCAGGCGATAGTGATATAGCTGGCGCCCTCATTGAGAATGGCGCCCCATTCGGGGCTCGGCGGTTGCACACCTAGGCCCAGGAATCCAAGTCCGGCGATCCAGAGCGCCGCAATCCCGATCCATGAGGTACTCAGGACTATCAGCGAGGGCGCCACATTGGGAATGACGTGCCGCCGCATGATATGGCCCGTCCCGGCGCCGAGAGTGACCGCCGCGTCGACATACGGGCGCGTCCTGACCACGCTCGTCGCGCGCTCGACAAGCCGTGCGTAAATCGGCACCAGCACGACCGCGACGGCGATGACACCGTTAACAAGCCCGGGTCCTAGAATCGCCGCCACGGCGAGCGCAAGCAGGATCCCTGGGAATGCGAGCAGCAGATCGACCAGGCGCATGAGCACGAAATTGACCGGGCCACCGATGATTCCCGCGATCAGCCCGATAATGGTCCCTGCCGTCCCGCCGAGAACCACCACCGCCGCGCTCGAAAGGAGGGTCGTCCGGCCGCCGATGAGGACCCTGGTGAAAACATCACGGCCGAACGAGTCGGTACCCATCAGGTGCTGGGCGGATGGCGGCAGGAACACGTCAACCGCGTTCTGCGCATCCGGGTTAGTCGAGATGAAGAAGGGGCCAACGACGACCAGGGCGATAATCGCCAGGCAGAGAACCATCCCGATCGCGAGGCTGCGGTGCCGCAGGGCGGTGCGCAGCCTGAATCGGGGCGAGGTTCCCGTCGCCGGGACGTCACCGCTGCCGGCCAACGGCGCGATCAGGACGCCGGGTTCACCGCTGAGGCCTACCTGCTGGTCCATCTGAAACTCCGTTTACCTAGCCATGCCTCAGCCGGGGATCAAGCACCGGATAGAGCAAGTCGACGACAAGGTTGAGCACCGCGTAGATGACCGCGATGAGCAGCACGACGGCTTGAACCGTCGGATAGTCCTTGGACAGGATCGCCGTCACCAGCAGGCGGCCCAGTCCAGGGCGTGAGAAGACGGTCTCCACGATCACGGCACCGCTGAGCAGGTTTCCCAGTTCCAGGCCGATGACTGGCAGGACCGCGAGCACCGAGTTACGGAGCACGTGGCGGCGCAAGACCGTCCAGCGCCGGAGTCCCTTCGCCCTGGCGATGATCACGTGCGGCTGGTCGCCGGCTTCTATCACGCTTGACCGCACGAACCGTGCGATGAATCCCATGCTGGCCAGGCCCAGCGTCAGGGCCGGCAAGATCAGCCCGCTGAAAGAGACGCCGCCTACCACGGGGAGCCAGTGCAACTGGACGGCGAAAACGAGGATGATGATAAGGCCGAGCCAGAAGCTCGGCATGGACAGGAAGATCAGCGCGACGCCCATCCCTACGGCGTCGGTTACCGTGTTCCTGCGACGGGCGGCCACCACGCCAACCAGGGAGCCGAACACCAGGGAGAAGCCCAGGGCCGCCACGGTCAGCTGAGCCGTGTCGCCCAAGTTGGTCACGAGCAGGCCCGAGACCGCTATCTGCTGCGAGTAGGAGTAGCCGAAGTTGCCGGTCACGACGCCCTTCACCCAATGCAGGTACTGGGCGGGCAGGGGCAGATTCAGGCCTAGTTGCTGATGAAGCCGCGCGACGAGTGCGGGGTTGTTGTCGCTAGTCCCGAGGATCGCCGCGACCGGGTCGCCAGGCACCAGGTGGATGACCAGGAACACGAGGACGGAGATCCCGACAAGCAGCGGCAGCAGGGCCGCCACGCGCCGGACGGCGTAGCCGCTCACCCGGGCACCTGCGATCGGCCCTCGCCCTCGGGCGCGACTGGTAGCGGGCTGCTCGCCATGTCTACCTCCGTCATGTTGATTGTTGACATCAAACAGGCGCATATAATCCTTGTCAAGGAACATGAGGCCACCCAGGCTCGTCGTAAACAATCCGTTACCTAAGGCACGGCACGCTAACATTGCCGAAATCTGTCGGACTTTCACCTGCAAATAAGCGTCTCCAAGGGAGAAGTGCATGGACTCCATAGGGCCAGCCACGCGCCGGGGCCTTGCTGACGAGGCAACCGACCGGATCCGGGCGGCCATCCTGAGTGGCGAGATCTCACCCGGGGAGAAGGTGGGCGAAGCCGAGTTGTCCCGGATGCTGACCGTCAGCCGGGGACCGGTGCGCGAGGCGCTCGTCCGGCTCGAGCAGGAGGGGCTCGTCGTCAGCGAGTGGCACAAGGGCACGACGGTCGTGGACCTCACCAAGTCCGATGTCCGGCAGCTGGCTACCTTGCGGGTCGCACTCGAGCAGATGGCCGCGCCCGAGGCTTGCCGCGAAGCCACCCGCGAGGACCTGCGGCGATTGCACGACATCGTGGAACAGATGCAAAGTGCCCGGCTGAGGGGCGACGACAACTCGCTGGTCCGGCTTGACGTCGAGTTTCACGACGCCATCTATCAGGCGGCGCACCATCCCCGGCTCTACGCTGCCTGGACCACGATTCGCTCCCAGGTCACCCTGGCCCTGCTGCGCCGGCGAGCGTTGTCAGACGACTACGCGGGCATCGTCGTTGGTGAACACGCTGAACTGGCGAAAGTTCTCGCAAGCGGCAACGAGGAAGATATGGTCAAGCTCATCACTTCGCATCTGGAAAGCGCGTATACGCGGCTGCTCGCTAGCTTCGACTAATTCCCGCGGTCACTAACTCTGGACATATGCGGGCACCCTCCTGTTAGCATGCGTCATGTAAACATCATCAGGCAAGCCTGCCGTGTCGGCCTGTCGGGAAGTGAGCGTGACTGTGCCTTCAACTGCCGCCGCATCGCAGCGGGTGCAGCGAACGTACCTGCCAGAGCGCGCCGAGCAAATCGGAACCTCCGTCCGTGCCGCTGACCGCTCCCTGAACCTCGACGGCGGCGGTCACGGCCTGCTCGATACCACCCACTTCGACACGGTTCGCTTTCCCCCGCCCGACTGGGCAGGTCCGGCCTTTGCCGCGGCCGCCGCGGATGGCGCGCTCGCCTACACGCCCTACCGCGGTCATCCGGGGGTGCTTGACCACCTCGCGGGGACACTCGGTCCCATCCTCGGGATCCCGCTCAGCGGGACCAGCAACCTCGCGCTGACACCTGGCACCCAGGCCGCGCTTTTCGCCACGCTGGCCGCGCTCGTCGACGCCGAAGACCTGGTCGTCGTCGCCGACCCCGACTACCTCTTCAACGAGCGGATCCTCGCGTTCCTCGGGGCGCGCGTCCGCCGCGTCGGCATCGTCCGCGACCAGAGCGGCGACCACCTAGACCTCGATGCCCTCGAACGGGCCTGCGCGGAGCGGCCACGGCTGCTGCTGTTCTCCAATCCGAGCAACCCCCTCGGCGTCGTCCACAGCGAACAGACGCTGGACCGGATCGCCGAGCTCGCGGAGCAGTGGGACTTTCGCGTGGTGGTGGACTCCCTCTACTGCCGCCTGGTCTACGACGACACGCCGTTCCGCCACCTGGCCGCGCTGCCGGGCATGGCCGAGCGGTGCGTGACGCTCCTCGGGCCATCGAAGACCGAGTCGATGAGCGGTTACCGGATCGGAGTAACCTGCGGCCCGCCCGATGTGCTTGACGCCATCGAGTCCGTGCTGTCAGCGACGTCGCTGCGCGCGCCCGCGTACGCCCAGCAGCTGCTGCGGCACTGGTGGGTCGATGACGTGGATTTCGTCGCGGCGCGGGTCACCGAACTGCGGGTCATCCAGGACGTGACGCTGGAGTACTTGCGCAGGGTGCCGTACTTGAAGGTGCGGCCCGCGCAGGCCACCGCCTACCTTTTCCCCGACGTGTCGGCGCTCGGGCTTGCCGACCATGCCGTGGCGGCGCGGCTGCAGCAGGAGGCCGGGGTAATCGTGAGCCCCGGCTACCAGTTCGGCCCGGGCGGAGTCGGTCACTTCCGCACGTGCTACGCGAGAAACGAGAGCGAGTGGTACGAGGCGCTTGACAGCGTCGTGGCCGTGCTGCTTGCGGTCGGCAAGGAGCAGCGGGTGTGACGGCAGCGCCAGTCCGCGTACTCATCGCGTCGGCCCTCGAGCCTGAGCATGTGCGGCGCATCGCGGCAGTCGATCCCCGCCCCGCCTACCGACCGGGCCTGTGCGTGCCCGTTTCGCCCGGATTGTCCCGGCCCCGCCGCGGCCCGGCCCATGATCATGAAGGATCCGCAGGTTATAAGCTGCATTTCCTACACGAAAAGCCTTCGTGACCTGATGCGGCACTAAGCAGGTGAGCGGACCGGGAGGCCGGCCTCCTGGGCCGCCGCGGCGAGCCGCTTGTCGTAGGTGACGAACGCGGACAGGCTCGTTCGCAGCGACATCGCCGCCGCCAGGTGAATCGCGTCGAGCGTACGCAGAAAAGGCTGCTCGATGGCGGCGGCCTCGTCGAGCACCCGGGTGCTGACCGCGATGAGGTCGAGCCGTTCCCAGATGCGCTCGGCGTAGCCGAGCTCCGCGCGCAGCCGCGGCTCGTCGATGAGCCGCCCCCGGTCATCGTGATTGACGCGGTGAACCGTCCTGGCGAGCTCGGTCCTCGCGATCTCGGAAGAAAACCACCGGGTAGCCGGCTGCGCGTCGATGAACGCGCCGAGTGCCCCGCTCTGCGCGTCTTCGCGGATCAGCTTGAGCAGGGCACACGTGTCGAAGTAGATCACTCGCGCTCTTCCTCGCGCAGCGCGATCAGCGCCTCGGAGAGCGACACCCCGTCCTCTCTCGGGGGCAGCGGTTTCCAGCCGGCCAGCCCGGCCGGGTCCTTCGCCGGGATGACCTCACCACGCTCGAGCAGCTCGGCGAAGGCCCGCTCGGCGGGCGACACCGGGATGAGGCGGGCGATCACCTGCCCGCGCCTGGTGATCTCGCCGATCTCCTCGGCTTCCGCCAGCTCGCCGATGACCTTGGCCGCGTGCTGCTGCAACTGCCTGATCGTCACCTTGCGCGCCGGACCCGGCGCGGGCGGTTCTTCGAGGAGGGAAGTCATGTACGTCAATTTATCATGAGGACGTCGTTCGCGTCAGTGTGCGTCATTATGCCCCGCCGACGTCAGACCATCACCGTTGTGCTTCGGCCGCTACGGTGCCGCTCGTGCGCGGGTGCACTCGTGCCGGCGACGCTCGTTCGGGATACTGGTGGCGGAGGTGACGCATGAGCGAGCTGCCAGTCAGGCCCGACGATCTGCAGGCGCTCGCGGCGCTGTTCGCGCCGGGCATCGTCGCCGACCCGTACCCCGCCTACGCGCGGTGGCGGGCGGAACGGCCGGTCGCGCGGCCGCGGGAGCGGCTTTACGTGCTGAGCCGGTTCGCGGACTGCGAGGCGGTGCTCGCCGACCCGGCGTTCGGCCGGGTGGAGGAGGACGACGCGCGGCTGGCACCCCGCCAGGCGCAGGCGGCCGCGCGCCGCGCGGACGGGCTCAGCGCGCGGTCGATGCTGCAGCTGAACCCCCCCGATCACACGCGGCTGCGGCGGCTCGTCTCGCGGGCCTTCACCCCGGCCAGGGTGCGGGAGCTCGCGCCGCGCATAGAGACGCTGACCGCGGACCTGCTCGACGGCGCCCGCAGCGGCACGGCACGCGGCGGCACAGGGCGGCGGTTTGACCTGATCTCGGGGCTCGCGCTGCCGCTGCCCGTCGCGGTGATCAGCGAGCTGCTCGGCATCCCGCCCGGCGACCGGCCGCGGCTCGTGACCTGGTCGGCGGCGCTCGCGAGGAGCCTGGACCCGGCATTCCTCGTCACCGACGAGGAACGCCTGCGGCAGCGGGCGGCACGCCATGACTTCGACGCCTACCTGCGCGAGCTGCTGCCGTCGCGGCGCCGCTCCCCCGGCGACGACCTTATCTCGGCGCTCATCGGCGTGCATGACTCCGGCGGGTCGCTGACCGAGGGCGAGCTGCTCGGGATGTGCATGCTGCTGCTCATCGCCGGGCACGAGACGACGCGGAGCCTGATCGGGGGCGCCGTACTCGCGCTGCTCAGGCATCCCGCCGAGCTCGCGGCCCTCGCGGCAGACCCGTCGCTCGTCGAGCAGGCGGTGGAGGAAGTGCTCAGGTATGACCCGCCGGTGCAGAGCGTCTCCCGGTTCGCCCTCCGTTCCACGGAAGTCGCCGGAGGAACGGTGGCGGCCGGCTCCTTCGTCCTCATGCTGCTCGGGGCGGCCAATCGAGACGCCGCGCTGTGCGCGGACCCCGACCAGTTCTCCGTGCGCCGCGAGGGGCGGCGCCACCTGGCGTTCGGGCACGGGATCCACTTCTGCCTCGGCGCGCCGCTCGCCCGGCTCGAGGCGGCCATCGCGCTGCGGCAGCTGCTGCCGCTGCTACCCCGGCTGCGGATTTCCGGCGAGCCGGAGTGGAAGCCGAACACCGTGCTGCGCGGGCTTGAGCACCTGTGGCTCGAGGAGGTGCCCGTCGCCGGCGCCGGTACTCCCTAGTCCGCGAGGCGTGCGGGGAAGCCGCCGGTCGCGATGGGGCCCCAGCGGACCGGGGTGACGCGGAGCAGTGACTTGCCCTGCTTGACCATGGCCTCGCGGTACTCGGCCCAGTCCGGGTGCTCGCCGGAGATCGAGCGGTAGTAGTCGACGAGGGCGTCGGTGGCCTCGGGCACGTCGAGCACCTCGGCGGTGCCGTCGACCTGGACCCACGAGCCGCCGAAGTCATCGGACAGGAACATGACGCTGACATGCTCAGGGTCGCGGCGGGCGTTGCGGGTCTTGGCCCGTTCCGGGTAGGTCGCGATAACGACCCGGCCCTGGTCGTCCACGCCGCAGGTGACGGGCGAGGCCTGCGGTCCGCCGTCCTGCCGCGTGGTGATCACGATCGCGTGATGCCTGACCCTGATGAACTCGATCAGCTCATCCCTGCTGACGACGGTGTTAGTCGCTATGTTCCTGGCCACGGTCCAACGCTAGTGCACATGCCCGGAGGTTAGTCGGGCGGCTCCGCCAGCCGCTCCGGATGGATCCAGCCGGCCCAGCCACGCTCGCGCATCAGGTCCAGCATCCGCCCCGTCCGCGGGTCGGACTCGACGGCAAGTGCGTCCAGGAGGTCAAACGCTAGATCGTCGTGCGCCACGTCGCCGGGGTTCAGCTCGCCGGAGGCGTATGCCTGCTCGAAGAGGCCGGCCATGATGTCGGCGGCTTCCTCCAGACGCGAGTCGTCGACTGTGTCGCTTTCGAGGAGCTCCGACAGGACCCGGTACAGCCGAACGAGTTGCGGGT
>JAWWPV010000302.1:0-3457 GCA_033854775.1 Trebonia sp. | reverse complement strand
TGGTCCGCCGCCCGGTACGAGTGGTCGCTCGCGCTGGCCGCGGTCGCGGCCATCCCCCTCGCGGCGGCGGGTAACCGGCTGATCACGGCCATGGGCGGGTACAGCATGGCCAACCCCTACTATCACTGGCAACCGCTGCACGAGATGGTGCACGGCCTGCCGGTCGCGGCGGAGAGCGTGCTCGAGCTGTTCGGTGCCGACTTCAAGATCGTGACCGGGGCCGGGAACGTCGCGTTCGCGCTCGTGCACCTCATCGGGGTGGCCGTCGTGCTCGCCGGATTCTGCTTCGGCGCGTGGGCCATCGCGGCGCCCTTCGTCAGGCTCGGGCGGGCGCGCCGCCTCGCGGCGGCCGCCGCCGCGACAGCCGGCGACCTGGTCACTGACTTCCTCGTGATCGCCATCGCGGCCAACTGCGCGGCGTTCGTCCTCGAAGTCCCGATGCAGGACGCCTACGCCGCGCACGAGATCGCCCCCGTGATGGCGCTCGGCGCCGCGCTGGCCGGCCGGACCCTGGGCAGCCGGATCTACGGCAGGCGGGCGCCCGGCGCCCGGCCGGCGCGGCGGGTACTGCTTTCCGCCCTGGCGGCCGGGCTTGCCTGCTATGCCGTGATGCTCGGCATCGCCGCCGCGCACCGCCAGGCACCGCCGCGCAACGTCGGCCTCGCCGCCTGGCTGACCCGGCACCACCTGACCAGCGGTTTCGCCCCCTACTGGGAGGCGTCGAGCGTCACGGTGGACACCGGCGGAGCGATCACGCTGCTGTCCGTGACGGACACCGGCTGGCAGGGGCACCTGGCGCCGCAGAAGTGGGAGACCGACACCCTGCTCACCAACAAGATGCCCCCCGCGCACTTCGTCATCCTGTCGCCCGCGGAAAAGGTACGGCTGAAGTCCGTCGTCGCCACGTTCGGCAAGCCGGAGAAGAGCTACCGTTACGGCGCCTTCACGATCCTGGTCTGGCCCGGGAACCTGGTGCCCCAGATGGCACGGGCGGACAAGGCGCCGGCCACGCGAACCGTCAGCGTCATCCGGCCCCGCTAGCGGGTCTCGCTGGCCGCACGGGCCTCACGGGTCTTACGCACCCGTTCCCCGGCCAGCATCGCGATGATCGCGCCGAGCACGCCCAGCTGGATCGCGATGTCCGCGACGTCCATGGACCCGCCGCGCCCGCCGAGGTGGATCCAGTCGACGACCCCGCCGCGGCCGAAGCCAGGGGCGCGGAAGAGCCGGTCGGCCAGGTTGCCCGCCGCGCCGCCGAGTACCGCGGCGAGGGACACGGCAACGACCGGGCCACGGGCGCGCAGCGCGAACCCGGCGGCGAGGGCCGTGATCGCGAGCGCCGCCAGGGTGACGAGCAGCGGGTATCCGGACGCGAGGCCGCCGCTCGCCCCGGTGTTGCGGACCAGGCGGACGGAGATCCAGCCGGGGCCGACGTCGCCGGCCGGGTGGGCGCCGAGTACCAGGGACTTGCTGACCTGGTCGGCGGCGAGCACGGCGGCCGCGACCGCCGCCATCGCCCAGCGCACGCCGGGTGAGCGTACCGCCGCGCCGTCCCGGATAAGCCCCACAAGCCGACCATACCGCGCCCCTGTGCCTGCCACTCACCGCCGCGGGGCCGGTGGGATGATGGGAGCGATGAAACCTCTGAAGCGCTCGGTGGCAGTCGTTATCGGGCGGCCCGGCGGCGGTGACGGCGGCGCGTTCCTCATCGTCCGCCGGCCGGATGACCCGGATGACCCGCTCGCGGGTGCCTGGGGGCTGCCGGCGATCACCCTGCTTAACGGCGAGGACGAGCGGGCCGCGGTCGTCAGGGCCGGGCGGGTCAAGCTCGGGGTGGAGCTCGCGCCCGGCGCGCGGATCGGCGAGAAGACGGCCGACCGCGGCCGCTACGTGCTGCGCCTGGCCGACTATGCGGCCACGATCCGCGCCGGGGTCCCGGTCGTCCCGCAGCCGGATGACTCGATGACCCAGTACACCGCGTGCCGGTACGCCAGCGACCCGGGGGCCCTGGCCGAGGCGGCGGCGCGCGGTTCCCTCTGCGCCCAGGTCTTCCTCGAGGACCGGGCGCGAGCCGGGGGCGGCGCGTGAGCGAAGACCTCGCGGCCGGCGAGCCCGAGGCCGCCCTGGCCGAGATCAACCGGGCGGACGTGGCACGGGCCGCGGCCTTCCGTGAGCGGGTCGGCCTGGACAGCCTCATCGACGTGCACACCCATTTCATGCCGGAGCGGCTGCTCGCGGCCGTGCGGGCGTACTTCGACGCGGCGGGACCGCTCATCGGGCGGCCCTGGCCGATCGTCTACCGGCAGGACGAGCGGGCGCGGGTGGCGGCGCTGCGCTCGTTCGGGGTCGGCGCGTTCACGGCACTGCTGTACCCGCACAAGCCGGGCATGACCCGCTCGCTCAACGACTGGGCGGCGGACTTCGCCGCCCGGACCCCTGACTGCCTCCACACCGCGACGTTCTTCGCGGAGCCGTCCGCCGCCGCCGACGTGCGCCGCGCCCTTGACCAGGGCGCCCGCGTCTTCAAGTGCCATCTCCAGGTGGGCGGCTTCGACCCGAACGACCCGCTGCTCGACGATGCCTGGGGCCTGCTCGCGGACGCTTGCGTGCCGGTCGTGACGCACTGCGGCTCCGGCCCCGTCCCCGGCCGGTACACGGGGCCCGGGCCGGTCGCCAGGCTCCTGGCCCGCCACCCCCGGCTCCGCCTGGTGGTCGCGCACCTGGGCATGCCCGAGTACGCGGAGTTCCTGGCCCTCGCTGAGCGTTACAACACCGTCCTGCTCGATACCACGATGGCGTTCACGCCGTTCATCGAGGACGGCGGCGCCCCGTTCCCCCCGGCCGAGCTGCCCCGGCTGCGCGACCTCGGCGACCGCGTGCTGCTCGGCAGCGACTTCCCGAACATCCCGTACCCCTACCCGGACGCCCTCGAATCCCTGGAGCGGACGGGCCTTGGCGCCGCGTGGCTGCGCGCCGTCTGCCACGACAACGCCGCCCGGCTGTTCGCCCGCTGACCCGCCCGGGCGGCGGGAGCGGGGCCGCCGGGCCCCCTGAATACGCAGCGTGACCGGTGTGAGTTCGTATACGCTCCGCATCTGCCGGAGGGGTTATCGCTACGCTCCGTACCCGTATCCGGGCTTGTCGGCATATAGCGCTGCGAACACGCGCGGTGGCGGTGCGATACCCATATAGGTAATCGGTGTAGGTAGTGTTACCGATGTGCGACAGAGAGTAACCGGCGACTCTAGGGCAGGAGTGATTCGGGGGTCAGCGCATGGTTATTGTTACCCAGCTGCCAGCCCAGCGCGCCGCGCTGGAGCTAGCGGAGGAGCAGGGCGACTGGTGGCGGTCGGCCGCCTGCCAGGAGGCGGATCCTGAGCTGTTCTTCCCGGTGGCCGCGCACGGGCCGGGGGCCCGCGAGATAGCCAGGGCCAAGGCGGTCTGCGCCGCCTGCCGG
>JAWWPV010000301.1:0-7140 GCA_033854775.1 Trebonia sp. | reverse complement strand
GCCGAGTGTGGTCGCCGGACTGGTCAGCGCGCCCGTGATCGGCGTGCCGACCAGTGTTGGCTACGGCGTCGCGACGGGCGGCCTGGCCGCAGCGGCCAGCATGCTCGCCTCGTGCAGCCCGGGCCTGGTCGTCGTCAACATCGACAACGGGTTCGGGGCGGCCGCGCACGCCGCCAAGATCATCCACGCGGTTCACCGATGACGGACCGGCCGCGTGCCGCCTACATCGACGCGACCGCGGGCGTGGCCGGCGACATGCTGCTCGCCGCCCTGCTCGATGCGGGCGCCGACGTGGAGCGGGTGCGCGGGGCCATTGCCTCACTCGGCGTGCCCGGTCTCGGGCTGCGGACCGAGGCCGCCCGCCGGGGCGGCCTCGCCTGCCTACGGGCCGTGATCATCACGCCGTCGGTGACCGACCGCCCACGGCACCTCGCCGACGTGCTCGGGCACGTCGGCGCCAGTGACCTCCGCCCGGCCGGGAAGGATTTCGCGACACGGGTCTTCCGGCTGCTGGCCGAGGCGGAGGGGGCGGTGCACGGCGAGCCACCAGAAGACGTGCACTTCCACGAGGTAGGTGCGTTCGACTCGCTGGCCGACGTGGTGGGATCGGCGGCCGCACTGGAGGATCTCGGACTGCTGCGGCCCGGGGCGGTGGTTGGCTGCTCGGCGCTGGCCGCCGGAAGCGGGTTCGTCACGAGCCAGCACGGCCGCCTCCCGGTGCCGGCTCCCGCCGTCCTCCGCATCGCCGCCGCGTCCGGCCTGGACCTGGGCAGCGGCGAGCTGACCGGTGAGCGCACCACCCCGACCGGTGCGGCCCTGCTCGCGGCGGCGGCCACACCCGGCGGCTTTCCAGCCATGACGGTACGCGCGGTGGGCACCGGCGGCGGTGGCCGGGACACTCAGGACCGGCCCAACATCACCCGGGTGGTCATCGGGGAGTCCGGCGCGGAGCGGGACCTGCGCGAGGGCGACGTGACCGTGGTCGAGACCACGGTCGACGACCTCGACCCCCGGCTATGGCCTTCGGTCCTTCAGGCGGTACGGGCGGCCGGCGCCTGGGACTGCTGGTGTACGCCGATCGTCGGCCGGCACGGCCGCCCGGGCCAGGTCCTCACCGCCCTGTGCGCTGAACCGGTCCGTCGCGCCGTGGCCGCCGCGATCTTCGCCCACACCGGGACGCTCGGCGTCCGCTGGTCCCGGATGAGCCGGCTGACCGCCTCTCGGACGTCGGTGGCGGTGGAAGTGGGACCGCCGGGCAGCAGCCAGGTCGTTACCGTCAAGGTGGCCGACACCACGGATGGCCTCGCGGGCTTCGGGACGGTCACGGCAGAGCTGGCCGAGGCGGAAGCCGCCGCCCGGAACCTGGGCTGGCCGGTGCGGGCCGTCTGCGAGGCCGCCATCGCGCAGTACCGCGCCCAGGCAACCGTCCCACGGTTACACCGCCGCTCCAGGGCCGGACCAGCGCAGCCCGGCTGCCTCGCAGGCGCGTCAGGTGACCCTGGTGACGTCGAGGCGTACCGCAGCAAGGTGGCCAGCGAGAGCGGCTCGTCCTGCATCGTGGTGAACATGGAACATCCCTTTCGGTTCTAGGCCGTTGACTGCCGACCCTACTCGGCTTAGTCTGATCTGCTATAGCAGATGGGAGATTAGTCACAGTGACTGACAACGCCGCCGGCAGGCCCAAGCTGACCACCGGGCCGACATTGTCCGACCAGGCCTACCGGGCACTGCGATCGGACATAACGACCGGCGCGCTGAAGCCGGGCCAGCGGCTCACCGAGCGCAGCCTGGCCGAGCACCTAGGCGTCAGCCCGACCCCGGTCCGTGAGGCCCTGCAGCGGCTGGAGCACGAGCGGCTCATCGAACGGGACGCGGTCCGCACGATCCGCGTGGCCGATCCTTCCGTGGCCAGGCTGCGTGAACTGTCGCTCATCGAGGTTGCCCTGCGCGGCGTCGCCGCCCGCCTAGCGGCCGAGCGCGCCACCGCGGCGGAAGTGGCGGCCATCGTGGCGGCTTGCGACCGGGCCGAGGCGCTAGCCGACGCCCGCGACTGGGACGAGGCGCGGGTCCGCGAAATCCTGGAGGTAACCCGCGGATTCCACCGCCTGATTGACGAGGCGGCACATACCCAGACACTGATCGACATGATCTCCACGGCGACCGCCTTCGACTGGGCCTTCCGGCTCAAGTGGGCGGTCGACTCGCATCAGGACGCGGCCAGCCTGCATCGCAGCCTCGAGCAGCACCGCAGGGTAGCGGCGGCCATCGAGGCCCGCGACGCGGCGGCGGCCGAGGAGGCCATGCGGCTGCACACCGGGTCGCGCGCCGAGGCCTTCCTGGCCATCGCGGCGGGCCACACGGGGCTGGCCGGCTAGCGCCGGCCAGCCCGATCCCCTGGAAACCACGCGCGGTTCTCACTGCCACCCTTGCTATAGCAGATCTGCAATCTTTCATAGGAGAAAGATATGTCCGTACGCAACTGGCCCCGCCTGGCCGCCAAGACGGCCGTCGCCGCTTCCCTGCTAGCCGCCGCGGCGGCCTGCGGCAGCTCCGGATCGAGCTCGCCGCCCGCCGCGGCAGGCAGTGCCACCTCGGCGGCACCGCTCAGCACGGCCGCGCTGGTCGCCGGCTCCAAGCAGGAAAAGGGGCTCGTGATCTACAGCAACGCGCTGTCGTCACAGATGCAGGAGGTCACCAAGGCGTTCCAGGCGAAGTACCCGTGGATCCACGTCACCGTCACCGATGACGAGGACGCGGTGGTGTTCTCCAAGTACGCCGCACAGCACGCCACGGGCGTCCGGACGGCGGACATCCTGATCGCCAGCGCCCCGGGCCTGTGGGTGGGCGCGGTGGACAGCGGCTTCCTGCAGCCGTTCACGCCCGCCGGTATCGCGGACTTCCCCGCCTTCACCGCGCAGGGCAAGGGCCTGTACATCTTCTCGCCCGATCCCGCGATCACGATCTACAACAAGGTCGTGCTGAAGGGGCAGCCGGCGCCGTCGACGGTCGCGCAGATCGCCCAGGACGGGATCGACAAGAAGTACAAGGTCGCCACCTACGCGATCAACAACGACTTCGGCTACAGCGCCTTCTGGGGCTACGTGCGCCAGGAGGGCTGGACTGCGCTCGACAAGCTCGGCCAGACCGCGCAGACGCCGGGGGACGGCGACGTGCTCGGGGCGGACGTCGCCCAGGGCGGCTACGGGGTGGCCGTCTTCGAGTCTGGGCTCGCCCGCGGCCCCATCGAGTCAAGCCCCACCGAGGGCAAGCTCCTGGGCTGGGAGTACACCAAGGACTTCACGCCGCTGATCCCGCGCGGCATCGGGATCACCGCCGGCGCGGCCAGCCCCGACTCGGCGAAGCTGTTCCTTGACTTCGTGTTCAGCAACCCCGGCCAGCAGGCGCTGTGCAATGCCGGGTTCGAGGCGAGCAGCAACACCTTCACGCCGGGCAACGGCTGCCAGAACACGCTCAAGGCGCTGTATGCGGCCGTCGGCGCGCAGCACGTGTACATGACACCGTTCACCGCGCAGGTAGCGAGCGACCAGAAGACGTTCACCGCCAAGTTCCGTCAGGCATTCCACCAGTGAGCCGCCGGCCGGGCCCGCGCCGGGTCCCATCGCGATGACGACCTCCGTAAGCCTCGCGCCTGGCCGGGCGACCCGGATCCGCCGCCTGCTACCCGGAACCGGGGTGCAGGCGGCGATCTCGGCCCTCGTGCTGGTGGCCGTCCTGGCCCCGGTCGTACCGCTGGTGTACGCGTCCGTGCAGAGCGCGCCCATTTACCAGCCAGGCCGCTACTTCACCGTGGCGGCCTACCGGCAGCTGTTCACCGATCCCGCCTTCTGGAGGGCCGCCGGGAACACCGCCGAGTTCGCCGCCATCACCACCGCGGGCGCGCTGGTGCTCGGCGGCGGGTTCGCCGTCGTCTGCGGCCGGACCGACGTCCCCGGCAGGCGGTGGTACCCGGGCCTGCTGATCGCACCGCTCGTGCTCCCGCCGCTCGGCCTCATCCTCGGCTGGAACGCGCTGTACGGGCCGGGCGGCTACGCGCACGATTTCCTCACCCAGACGCTGCACCTGCCGTTCAACCTGTCCACCGTGCCTGGCATGGCCGTGCTCGGCACCGCCGTCGCCGTGCCGGTTGTCTTCCTCGTCTGCCAGTCCGCGCTGTCCGGCATGGACTCCTCGCTCGAAGACGCCGCCCGGAGCGTCGGCGCCCCCGCCCTGCGGGTGCTCGGCGAAGTCACGCTGCCGATGCTGCGCCCCGCGCTGGTCAACGCGGGACTGCTGGTTTTCACGCTCTCGATCGAGTCGCTTGGCATCCCCCTGGTGTTCGGGTCGCCGCAGGGACACGACTTCATCGCGAGCTACCTCTACACCCAGTGGTCGAGCGCGTTCACGCCGGGCCCGCCCGTGGTCAGCGCCGGGGCGACAGTGCTGCTCGGCTGCGCCTGCGTCCTGCTGCTCCTGCGCGGCACGCTCCTGCGGAACCAGGCCCGGTTCGTCACCATCGGCGGCCGCCAGGGCGCTGTCGGTGGCGTGCCGGGAGGCGTCCGCCTGCCGGCCGCGGCCCGGCTGGTCCTCAGCGTGCTGCTCGGCCTCTACGTCGCGGTAACCACGTTCGCCCCGATCGCCGCGCTCGGCCTGTCGTCGGTGACGACGGAGCTGACGCCGCTGATCGCGCCCTGGCACCTGTTCACGGCAGGCAACTGGCGCGCCATCGGGCAGGGCGCGTTCGCGAGCTCGATCAGGAACACGGTCGAGATCGCGCTCGCCGGCGCTCTCATCACCACCGCCGTCGTCGCGCTGGCCACCGCCGTGGCCCACCGATCGAGGTTCCCCCTCCGCCGCGGGCTGCCCTTCCTGCTGCTGTTCCCGCGGGCCATCCCCGGGCTGATCATCGGCATCGGGTTCTTCTGGACCTTCCTGCTCGTCAATCCCCCGGGGCACGCGCTGCTCGACAGCCTCTGGGGCGTCATGCTCGCGCTCAGCGTCCGGTCCCTCACGATCGCCTACTTCGTGCTGTCGGCCGCGTTCGCGGCGGTCGGCGAGTCGCTCGACGACGCCGCGCGTTCCGCCGGGGCCAGCTGGTGGGCGGCGATCACCCGGATCACCCTGCCGATCCTGCGGCCGGCGCTGTTCGCGGCGTTCATCTTGATGTTCATCTCCATCCTCAACGACTATGACCCCGCCCTCTTCCTCGTCACTCCCGGCCACGAGCTCATGGGCGTGACCATGCTGCAGTCCGAGCAGCAGGGGGTGAACGGGCCGGTCGCGGCGCTGGCCATGGTGCAGGTCGCGATCACGGTCGTCGCAATCGCCATCGCGGGGCGCCTGTTCGCGGCCAGAACGAGAGGACGCCGGAATGCCTGAGATCTCCGTGCAGGGCCTGAGCAAGGCATTCGGCAGCGCACGCGCGCTGCGCGAGGTCACCTTCACCGTCCGGGACAAAGAGTTCCTGACCCTCCTCGGGCCAAGCGGGTGCGGCAAGACCACCACGCTGATGTCCGTCGCCGGCTTCCAGCGGCCCGACGCGGGCACGATCACCTGCGGGGACCGGACCTTCTTCGACTCCCCCGGCAAGGTCTTCCTTGAGGCGCAGGACCGGAACCTCGGGATGGTGTTCCAGTCCTACGCGGTCTGGCCCCACCTGACGGTCTTCGGCAACGTCGCGTTCCCGCTCAAGATCCGGCGGATGCGGAAGGAGGCGCTGCGCCGCCGGGTCGCGGAGACCCTCGAGCTCGTGGAGATGGCCGGCTACGCGGGACGCTACCCGCACGAACTGTCCGGCGGCCAGCAGCAGCGGGTCGCCCTGGCCCGGGCGCTGGTCTACTCCCCCGCGGTCCTGCTGCTCGACGAGCCTTTCTCCAACCTCGACGCCAAGCTGCGGGAGCGGGCCAGGACCTGGCTCAAGCGGCTCCAGGGCGAGCTCGGGCTGACCACGCTGTTCGTCACCCACGACCAGGACGAGGCGCTGAGCCTCAGCGACCGGGTCGTGGTCATGAACCAGGGGGCAGTCCTGCAGGCCGGCACCCCCGAGGACATCTACCGCCGCCCGGCCACCCGGTTCACCGCCGAGTTCCTCGGTCACTGCAACATCCTGGCCGCCCGGGCCGTCACCGCGACCGCGCAGGGTGCCGCGGAGCTCGTCCTGCAACCCGGCGGCCAGCCGATCACCGTCTCTGGCGAGCAGCTGGCCGCCGGCGCGGAGGTCCACCTGGCCGTCCGGCCCGAGGCCGTCGAGCTCTCCGCCCTCAGCGAGGCCGACGGGCAGAACGCCTACAAGGCCGAGGTGCGCGGCGTCTCGTTCCTCGGCGACCACTACCTCTATGAACTGGACATCGACGGCATGCCGCTGACCGTCACCGACACGAGGTCCCTCCCCGGCCCGTCGGTCACCGTGCGGATACCGCCCTCCGTCTGCCGCGTCCTGCCCCCGTGAGACAGGCACCGTGAGCCACCCCGCCCAGCACGCGCCGAAGCACGGCACGCACCGAAGCACAGGCAGGCGAGTCCGCCGCCCAACCGAAAGGAACAGTCCATGTCCGCCCGCTCCGGCCCAGATCAAGGCGTTGGCATCATCTTCCCGTCAGGAATGCTCGGCGGAGGCTTCACCGCCGAATCGGTCAAGCGCGGCATCGCCATGGGCGCGACCGCGATCGCCATCGACGCGGGCTCGACCGACTCGGGCCCGCACTACCTGGGCGCCGGCGTGGCCAAGACGTCCGATTCCGCCGTGGCGCGGGACCTGCGGATCCTGCTCGCCGCGGCCCGGGAGAACCGGATACCGCTCGTCGTGGGCAGCTGCGGCACCGCGGGCACTGACGCGGGCGTGGACCAGGTCGCCGCGATCGCCGAGCGAATCGCCGCGGAGGACCGCCTGTCCTTCCGGATGGCGCGCATCTACAGCGAGCTGCGGCCCAAGACCGTGGTCGCCGCCATCGACCAGGGCCGGGTCCGGCCACTGCCGCCAAGCGGCGAGCTCAGCCCCGGCACCGCCGCGTCCTGCGCCCATATCGTCGCCCTGATGGGGCACGCCCCCATCGCCGGCGCGCTCGAGGCCGGCGCGGAGGTCGTCCTGGCCGGCCGCGCCACCGACACTTCGATGGTCGCCGCGCTCGCCCTCACGCACGGCCT
>JAWWPV010000300.1:0-14316 GCA_033854775.1 Trebonia sp. | reverse complement strand
GGCGTGGGGCTGCCGAACCGGGCGGCGATCGCGCCGGTGTGCCGCGGGCCGATCGCCTACCAGGGGCAGGAGGACGTTCAGCGGGACATCGCCGACATGAAGGCGGCGATGGCGGCCGCGGGCGTCTCCGACGGCTTCCTGAACTCGGTGGCGCCGGGCAGCTGCGCCCGGTTCGGCAACGAGTACTACGCCGACGACGAGGAGATGCTCTGGGCCTGCGCGGACGCGATGCGCGAGGAATACACCGCGATCGTCGAGTCGGGCCTGGTGCTCCAGCTCGACGACCCGGCGATCGCGGAGAACTGGGACCAGATCAACCCGGCACCGAGCGTAGAAGACTACCGGCGCTTCACCCGCAAGCGGGTCGAGGCGCTGAACCACGCGATCCGCGGCCTGCCGGCGACGAGGATCCGCTTCCACCTGTGCTGGGGAAGCTGGCACGGCCCGCACACCACCGACATCCCGATCGCCGACATCATCGACGTCATGCTGGAGATCAACGCGGGCGCGTACTCGTTCGAGGCAGCCAACGTCCGGCACGAGCACGAGTGGAAGGTCTGGCGGGACGTAAAGCTGCCCGAGGGCAAGGTCATCCTGCCCGGCGTTGTCAGCCATTCCACCAACGTCATCGAGCACCCGGAGGTCGTCGCGGACCGGATCGCCCGGTTCGCCGATGCGGTCGGCCGGGAGAACGTCATCGCGTCCACCGACTGCGGCCTCGGCGGCCGCGTCCACCCGCAGATCGCCTGGGCGAAACTGGACACCCTCGTCAAGGGCGCCGAGCTCGCAACCCGTCAGCTCTGGAGCTAACCGATTCAAAGTCAGTACGTTAGCTGGCTGTCAAGGGGTTCCGGCGCGCGCCGAGGCGGACACCCCCAAAGGCCACGCGAGAGTGACGGTCCGGGTGCGGGCCGTTCACCGCGCTCATCTCGGCCATGTCAGGGCTTTCTTCCGACTCCTCCAATGGAGGGGACCGGAGTCTGGGGGAAGGGGCTGGGGTCTGGGCGCCATTCGTGTATCGGCACGGCGCCGGGCTCGATGAGTTCCAGTCCGTCGAACCACCGGGTGATCTGGCCGGGGCGGCGGGCGTGGTAGGGGATGGCGCCGGTTTTGTTGTAGTACTCAAGTGCGGCGTTGTGCGCCGGATCTGTGTCGGCAGTGTCGTGGAGTGCGAGGTATCCGCCGGAGGGCAGTGCTCCGGTTAGTTCCCGCACGACTGACCAGGCGAAGTGGTCGTCGTTTTCCGCGGGGTTGCCGACGTTGCCGAGGACGCCCATCAGCATGATGGCGACCGGGCGGGAGAAGTCCAGCTTCTGCCGGGCGATTTCCAGGATGCCGGCGGGGTTGTTCAGGTCGCCGCTGATGTAGTCGGTGCTGCCGGGCGTGCTGCTGGTCAGCAGGGCGCGCGCGTGGGCCAGGACGAGAGGGTCGTTGTCGGCGTAGACGACCCGCGCGCCGGGCGCGGCCCGCTGGGCGATCTCGTGGGTGCTGTCGTGGCTGGGCAGGCCGGTTCCGATGTCAAGGAACTGCCGGACTCCCGCCTCGCCGGCCAGGAACCGCACAGTGCGCCCGATGAAATACCGGCAGGACCGGGCGTAGGTGAAGATGCCGGGGAATACCTGCGCGTACGCGTCGCCTGCTTCCTTATCCACCGGGTAGTAATCCTTGCCGCCCAGCCAGTAATTCCAGATCCGGGCGGAAACGGGAACTGTGGTGTCAATTTTTGCCGCGAGGTCATGCTCGCTATCATCCCGCGGGAACGCGGTATTATCACTGCTCACGATAAACCCCTAACTGTCCAGGCCGAAACTGCGCATCCGGGCGGTTCACCACCACCAGTAGCAGCAGCATAAGCCACCCGTCTGCCCGGTTACATGCGGGTGCGGTCAGAAATCGCACAGCAGCCGGCTGAGATAGTCAAGCCGATTCGGCCGGCTGAAGCGCCTCCAGTACCTGCCCGTACCCGCTGACCTGCTGATGTTCATGGACGTAAAGTGCGCTGGTGAGCTGCTCGATATAAGCCACGCAGGGTACCTCGTGGACGCGGAAGCGGAGCAGTGTTATGGGGTAGCCGAGCGTGGTGCGGATGGCGGTGGCCGAGGGTATCACCTGAATGGTGGCATTGGGCTTGGCGGTGGTCTCAATGAGATGCCTGAGCTGGCCGCATGACAGCGTGAGTGCCAAGCCGACGGTGGAACGCGCTTTCATCGATAATGGCCCATAGTCTCCGCGTCCAGCTGGCCTATCTGATGTGCCGGCATTTCGCTGCAGACGGTGACGGCTTGGACCTCGCGTAGTAAGCAAGACCCGCCGGCCCGACCGCGTTCAGGTCTCCCGCAGGATCTGGCGGAGGATAGCTTCAGTATCGGCCGACGGGGCCGCCTCGGTGACCAGGCGGTTCAGGATGTTCCAGTAGTACAGCCGGTCGGCGGGCTTGCCAAGGTACACCGCGGTGGCGTGCTGTTCGAGGTACACCACGTCGGTCAGTTCGGCTTCAGGGAAACGGAGCACGGTGATTGGGCCGCTTGCGACCGCCCGGCTGCCGGCGCTGAACGGCGCGACCTGAATGCTGACATGGCTGAGCCGGGCCATCTCGATGAGGTGCTCAAGCTGGGCGCGCGCCACAGCGGCACCCCCGATCGGGCGGCGCAGCGCCGCCTCGTCAATCACGGCCCACAGCCGCAGCGGCCTGGGCCGGTGCAGCACCTGCTGCCGACGTATCCGCACGCTGACCTGCTGCCCGGTGTCCAGTCCCGGATCGTCGCCTGCCTCGATCTGGAACACGGCGCGAGCGTAGTCCGCAGTCTGCAGCAGCCCGGGGACAAACTGCACCTCATAGCAGCGGATCACCTCCGCAGCTTGCTCCAGGCCCAGATAGGGCTCGAACCAGTCGGGTACCGCGTCACCGTACTGCTGCCACCAGGCGGGGGCGTTGGCGCTGCCTGCCATGGCGAGCAACGTCGCGCGCTCACCCTCGCCTACCCGGTACCGGTCGAGCAGGTCGCTGACGTCCCGCAGCTTGCATCCAGTCCGTCCCAGTTCCAGCCGGCTGATCTTCGACGCCGACCCGCGGATCGCGTACCCCGCGTCATCCCGGCTGACGCCAGCGGCCTCCCGCAGCTTCCGCAGCCGTGCGCCGAGCAGCATCCGCACCGCTGTCGGCCCGGCCTCCCCGTAGTCAACGGCCTGGCTGTCTCGGGTTTCAGGCAGGTTCATGCACGCTCCCGGCAGGTAACGCGGATAACGGCTTCCTGGCGACGCCACCTAGGTTGGTCAGGTTCTGAGGCGGGTCGAACGGGCTGTTGTCCGGGCGCCACCGCTGGATTGGGACCACGCCGGGATCGACCAGTTCCAGCCCGTCGAAGTAACGCGCGATCTGATCCCGGCTGCGCACCCGGTACGGGTCGGAGCCGCTCTCGTTGTATTTGTGCAGCGCGTCATTCAGCCCGGGATCCACATCGGAGGAATCATAGATCGCAAGATAGCCGCCGGAGGGCAGGGCGGCCCTGAGCATGCCCACGATCGACTGGACGGCACGATCGCCGTCCACGTCGGGGTTGCCGATGTGGGCCAGGACGCCCATCAGCATGATCGCGACCGGACGGGTGAAATCGAGCTTCTCCCTGGCGACCCGGAGCAAGGCTTCCGGGTCGTTGAGATCAGCGTCGATATAGTCGGTACCGCCGGCCGCGCTGCTAGTCAGCAGCGCCCGAGCATGCGCCAAGACCAGCGGGTCATTGTCCACGTAGACGATCTTCGAGTCCACAGCGACGCGCTGAGCGATCTCGTGCGTGTTGTCGTGGCTTGGCAGCCCGGTACCGATGTCCAGGAACTGACGGATCCCCGCCTCGCCCGCCAGGTAGCGGACCACCCGGGCGATGAAATTCCGCGACGCGCGGGCCTCATCGAAAATGCCCGGGTACAGCTGCGCGAACTGGTCGCCAGCCTCCTTGTCGACCGGGTAGTAATCCTTGCCGCCCAGCCAGTAATTCCAGATCCGGGCCGATACCGGCACCGTGGTGTCGATCTTTACCGAGGGGACATCAGAATCCATGGCCGCGACCCTTCAAGATGCACACTCTGCGCAAACCGGCAATGACAACATAATGCATCCGCCCGTAACGCGCATCCGACAGCCGAGGATGGCGGCAACGGCTAACCCGGTGAAACGTGAGCTCAGTCCGGCAGTGGGTGATCGCTGGAAATTCGTGGCCGCCGTCTCACGGGATGGTCCCTTCGCGCGTCTGTCAGGTGCGCCCATCGGAAAGGCGCACCTGACACTCAAGGCAAGGAAGGGACGATCCATGTCGATCGAGGAGAACAAGGCCATCGTGGGCCGCTGGTTCACCGAGTTCTGGGGCAAGGACTTCAACCCCGCCGTCATCGACGAGCTCGCCGCTCCGGACATCCGGTTCGAGTACTCGCTGCACGCGCCGCTGCGCGGCAGGGACGCGGTCCGCGAGTTCGCCGGCAAGTTCCGCGCCGCGTTCCCTGACCTGAACTTCTGGGGCACCGCCGGCCTGATCGCCGAGGGCGACTACGTGGTCGGCCAGTGGGAAGGCGGCGGCACGCACGCCGGCGAGCCGTTCGACGACATGCCGCTCGGCGCGCTGCCCGCTAACACCGGCAGGGTGATGCGGTTCACCGGCATCACCGTGCTAAAGGTCGAGAACGGGCTTATCACCGAGGAGATCGGCCTCGACGACGGCGTTACCGTGCTCGGTCAGCTCGGCCTCATCGCGCAGGCCTAACATGCTGACCGTGCAGGGCATGAGTTCACCGCGCGTCGTCGCCTGCTGAGTCCGACGGGTTTCGCGTGCGCGGGGCGGGGCACCACGCACCCGTTCGGGATGAAAGATTTTTATGCCGAACGAATGCGTGCTTCGACTGCGCCGCCACGTGGAACCGCGCCGCCACATCACCCGCCAGAAGGGGAAGACGATGCCGTACTTTACCGTCGGGCAAGAGAACTCCGCGCCGATCGAGCTGTACTACGAGGACCACGGCTCGGGCCGCCCGGTCGTGCTCATCCACGGGTTCCCGCTGAGCGGCCGGGCCTGGGAGCGGCAGGAGCGGGCGCTGCTCGCCGCCGGGTTCCGGGTCATCACCTACGACCGGCGCGGCTTCGGCCGGTCAAGCCAGCCGGTCATCGGCTATGACTACGACACGTTCGCCGCCGACCTTGACAGGCTACTCACCGCCCTTGACCTGCACGAAGTGTGCCTCGCGGGCCACTCGATGGGCGGCGGCGAGATCGCCCGCTACCTGGGGAAGTACGGGTCGGCGCGGGTCCAGCGGGCGGTCATCGTCTCCGGCGTCCCCCCGTACCTGCTTAAGACCCCGGAGACACCGAACGGCGTGCCGCAGGAGGTCTTCGACCAGATCGCGGCCGGGCTGACCGCCGACCGCGCGGCCTACTTCACCGAGTGGAACAAGAACTTCTTCAACCTGGACGAGACCCTCGGCACCCGGATCAGCGCCGAGGTCGTCCAGGACTCGTGGAACACCGCGGTCGGCGCCTCGCCGGAAGGGACCATCGCCTGCGTGGCCACGTGGCACACCGACTTCCGCGCCGACCTGCCGAAGATCGACATCCCGGTCCTGGTCCTGCACGGCACGGCAGACCGCATCCTGCCCATCGAGGCCTGCGGCCCGCGTACGCACGAGCTCATCCGCGGCAGTGAGTACGTCCCCATCCAGGGCGCGGGTCACGGCCTGTGCTGGACGCACGCCGACGAGGTGAGCGCCGAGCTGCTCAGGTTCTTCAAGTAGCCAAGGGCAGTGACCTGAAAACCAGGTGACTGGCGGCGCCGGGGCGCGTGATAGTGCTGTGCTATGACTTCCACGATGGTCTCGGTCGACGGCGGCGAGGTATGGTCCGACGACAGCGGGGGTGACGGGCCCCCGCTTGTCCTGCTGCATCCCGGGGTCGGTGACTCGCGGATCTGGGATCCGGTGCTCGCCGGGCTCACCGCAAAGTACCGGGTGATCCGGTATGACGCGCGCGGCTTCGGGCAGTCACCGGCGCCGACCGTGAAGTTCTCGCTGCTACGCGACCTGGCCGCCGTGCTCGGCCATTACGGCGTTGAGCGAGCGGCGTTCGTCGGGTGCAGCCAGGGCGGGGGCAGCGCGCTAGGGCTGGCCCTTGAGCAGCCGGAGCGGGTGTCCGCGCTTGTCCTGCTCTGTCCGGGCATCCCTGGATTCCCGTTCCCTGAGGAACACGTGGACGACCCGCTTGCCGCCGAATACGAGCGTGCCTACGCGGCCGGGGGCGTGGACGCGCTCGCCGGGGTCATGCGGCAAGTCTGGGGACGGGCCGGGGCCACGCCCGCGGTGATGGAACAGCTGCGCTCGGCCGCGCGGGCCGGCATCTCCGCCGGCGACCTGGAGGTGGATGACCCGCCGGTATTCGGGCGCCTGGATGAAATCACGGTCCCCGCCGCGCTGATGGTCGGCGATGCCGACTACCCGCCGCTTGTCGAGGCGGACCGGCAGGCAGCCGCGTTGATCCCCGGGTGCGAGTTCCTGTTCGTGCCCGGCATGGACCACCTGCCGCCGCTGCGCGAGCCGGCCCTCGTCCTTGACCTGATTACCCGCACCCTCGCGCGCGCCAGCTGGTAACGGCAGGCTTAAGCGGGCCTACGGACGCCCAGGCGTTCCAGGCGGTGGTTGCTAAACCGGCCGTCGGGGTCGAGCCGTTCGAACAGGTCTCTCGCGTCGCCGAGCCTGGGGTAGTGTTCCGCCACCTGGGCCGCCGTGACGTGGGAGACCTTGCCCCAGTGCGGGCGGGCGGCGAACGGCTCTAGTGCCGCTTCTACTTCCTTCAGGACGACGTCTACCTGGTCTGGCCGGTTGCGCCAGGTGAAGTGGATCGCCAGGGTCTCGCGGCCGTACGATCCGCTCAGCCACAGCTGGTCCTGGGCGGTAGCGCGGATCTCAGAGATCATCAGCAGCGCCGTGATGCTCTTAGACCGCCGCCTGAGCGCCTCAAGCGCCGCCGCCCCGTGCCTGCGGTCGATGAAGTACTCCGACTGGATCTCGTCCCCGTTGCTCGGCGTGGAGTCGAGGCGGAAATGCGGCAGCCGCTCCGACCACGGGCCGGCGACGCCGAGGGCCGTGAGGTTGTCGGCTGGAGCGTCGATGAACCGCACCGGGCCTGGATCCCGGCGGGCGCCGAAGAACTCCTCAGGCGTGTCGTCGGTTCCTGCGTTTTGGACACGGCGCTTGACCCACGCGGCATGCAGCGACTCGCCGGTCCAGTCGGTAAACAGGCTCACGCTGTAGGCGGCACCCAGGATGGCGTCGAGGTCGGCGAGCACGCTGTCCCACGGCAGGTGAGTGTACGCGTCCTGCCTGACCAGGTACGTCGGCTCGATGTCCAGGGTGACGCGGACGACGATCCCGAACGCCCCGAGGCCGACGGGCATCCCGTCGAAGTCGGGGTTCTCGCGTCCGGCGTGCCGCAGCTCGCCGTCGGCTGCCACGTACTCCAGGCCGGCGATCGCGGCGGAGAGGATCGGGTTGCGGCTCCCCGAGCCGTGAGTTCCCGTGGCGGTCGCGCCGGCGATGGAGATGTGCGGCAGCGAGCCCAGGTTGCCCAGCGCCCAGCCCCGGTCCTGGAGCCAGGCGGCGAGGGCGCCGTAGGACGTCCCGGCGCCGACCGTCACGGTGCCCGCCGCCTCGTCGATGACCGGGTCCGCCGCGATGCCCGTCACCGAGACGAGCGTGGCCCCGTTGTCCGCGAGGTCGTTGAATGAGTGCCTGGTGCCGATCGCCCGGACGCGGCCGCCCGCCGCGACGGCCCGCTGGACCTCGCCGATCGTGCGCGCGGCGACCACCTCGCGCGCGGTGAACTGGTAGGTGCCTGACCAGTTCCGAAGCTCAGGCGACACGTGACTCCCCATCTGCCGCGGTGGTGGACCCGCTTTTTGGTTTCAGCATAGGCCCCGGCAGGGTTCCGCCCCGGCGCCTGGGCGCTCCGCTCCGCCTGCGCCGCCCGGGGTGCTGGGGGGCGGACGAGGCGACGCCTGGCTAGCATCGGGATATGCGCGCGATCGTCTATGCGGAAAAGGGCCCCTCCAGCGTCATGAGGCTGGCCGAGCGGCCGGTTCCAGAGCCAGGGCCAGGCCAGGTCCGGGTGCGGCTGGTCCGGGCCGGCGTGAACCCCACCGACTGGAAGGCGCGGGCCGGCGTGACAGCGCCCATGGGGTTCGCCGAAGTGAGCCCGGGGCAGGACGGCGCGGGCGTCATCGACGCGCTCGGCCAGGGGGTGACAGCACTGGCGGCCGGCGATCGGGTCTGGGTCTACCTCGGGCAGCACGGCCTGCCGTTCGGCACGGCCGCCGAGTACTGCGTGCTCGACTGGCACCGGGCCGTGCGGCTGCCCGACTCCCTGCCCGGCGCGGAGGCCTTCGACCTCGGCGCCTGCCTCGGCGTCCCCGCCATCACCGCGCACCGGGCGCTGACCTCGGGGCCCCGTGCTGTCCGGCTCGGCGCGGGCTCGCTGGCCGGGCAGCTCGTGCTCGTGCAGGGCGGCGCCGGCGCGGTCGGCAACGCCACGATCCAGCTCGCCGCCTGGTCAGGTGCGACGGTGATCACGACGGTGAGCAGCGAAGAGAAGGCCACCCTCGCGGCAGCAGCGGGCGCGCACCACGTCGTCAACTACCGCACCCAGGACGCCGTCGCCGCGATCCGGCGGCTCGCACCGGACGGGGTCGACCTGATCGCGGAGGTCTCCCCCGCGGTGAATAACGAACTCGACCTCGCGGTGGCGGCCAACGGCGCGACCATCGCGATCTACGCCAACAACGGCGGCGACACGTTCCCCGTCGACGTCCGCCGGACCTTCGGGCTGAACCTGCGCTACCAGTTCCTGCTGCTCTACACCCTCGACCCGGCGTTCCTGGCGGCGGCGACCGAGGACGTCACCGCGGCCATCGCCGCCGGAGCGCTGCGCGCCGGGGTGAAGGCCGGCCTTCCCCTGCACCATTACCCGCTGGAGGCGACCCCGGCCGCGTACGACGCGGTCGAGCGGGGAGCGGTCGGCAAGGTGCTGATCGATATCGCCGCGGCACCGTAATGCGGGCTCGCGGATAAGATCTTGCTGACTGCTTCCGTGGGCAATTCGCTGCTGTGTACGATCGGCGGCATGGCCTATGACGAAGTCCTCGCCGGTCGCATCAGGGACCTGATCGGGCCCGACCCCGAGCTGACGGAAAAGAAGATGTTCGGCGGGCTCGCCTTCCTCATCCGCGGGCACATGGCGATCAGCGCCAGCGGGCAGGGCGGGGTGCTCGTCCACGTCGACCCCGAGCGGACGGGCGACCTGACCGCCACGACCGCGGCCACCCTCGCGGTGATGCAAGGCCGGGAGATGCCCGGGTGGCTGCGCGTCAGCGCGGACAACGTCGCCACCGACGACGACCTCTCCACCTGGGTCGAGATCGGCATCGGGCACGCGCGGTCCCTGCCGCCCAAGAAGGCCGCGGGTAAGGCGAGGAAGTGACTCGCGTCGCTCACCCGGCTGCCGGGTAGCGCGCCTGATCGTCCGCGATCGCGAGCGCCGACGAGCCCGGTGCGCCCGACGACCAGGAGCCCCGCACCGGGCCGGAGATGACAGGTGAGGCGACAGGAGCCGGGATGTGCACCCAGCCGCGATGCCGCCGCTTACCGACGCCCACCCGGACCAGGGGATGGTACGTGTTGGCGTCCACGTAGCCTTGGCAGACGATTCCTGAATAGATCTCATTCGAGATCACGAGGACGAGCGGCGCCGTGGCCTGTTTCAGCGTCTTCTTGACCCGCGGGGAATCAAGAAGCCGGACCGCGATGTCGATAGCCTCGCCGTACCAGCCTCTCCTGTCCAGATGAACTTCGCCGGCGTGCACGACCACCCGCAGGCGCATCCGCAAAGCCGGGTGTACCACCTGCGCGTTGTATTCGACGAGCAGGGCTGCCAGGAGCGGAATCAGCCGCTCAAGCAGGACCGTCTTGGGCACTTCGTCGTGCGGCTTGACCAGCGCCAGGATGCCGTCGCCGCGGTCGCTCAACGGCTCCAGGCGGTTGCCCGTTATCGCCACCGCTTCGAGTGAGCGCCCAAGCAGGTGGTACATGACGCGCCGCAGTTCGCCCTTGACAGGATTGGTGCGCATGGTCGATTCCTCAAGATCGAGGACGATGATCGAGCGGTATAGCGGGCCGACTGGCCGCCGGTCGTCGAGCGACGCCACCGCTGCTAGTCGAGTACTCATGATCCCTCCTTGCCCGTTCGTGCTCCGGCCCTCAAGCCCAGGATGGCTGAACACCTCCAGAGTGTGCCGCTCAGTGGGCGTGCGCTTACTGATGTGGACGACTTTGTGCGACCTCAGTCATTGACAATTCCAAGACGCCGCACCTCGTTCGCGTGCAATAAATGACGAACGTGGACATAATTGGCGTCAAGGAGGTTACTCGGGGTGGCTGCCATCAAGCGTGAGCCGACGCCGCCGCCGGGTCCGATCGCCGATCTCTTTGACCGCCTCGATGATCTGCACTCAAAAGCGGGCCGGCCCTCGATGCGGGAGATCGCGATCCGGGCCGGCCACGGCAATATCAGCTCTTCGACTGTGCATAACATGTTCCGCAGGCCTCAGGTGCCCCGCTGGGCTTTCCTTGAGCAGGTGGTAAAGGCACTCGGCGGCGCACAGGACCGAGATGTCTTTCACGCTCTCTGGGAGGGGGCGTGGCGGGCAGAAAATCACGTCCCGGCACCGCGGAAGGCCCCGGCCGAACTAGCCCTCCCCCACGGCTACGCCTGGGATCACCAGGCCCCTCCGCCGCGGCCGTTTCAGGCGGTGCCGCCGGGCGGGGCCAATGGCCCGGCGCTGTCCGCGCCCCGGCCATCGCACCGGATCTGGTCGAACGAGATCCCTACCCCCAATACCAACTTCACCGGCAGGGAGACCGAACTGGCGCGATTGCGCGATAACCTCTTCAGCCGGGAGCCGCCGCACGTCCAGGTCATCTCCGGCATGGGCGGAATCGGAAAAACCGAACTGGCCACCCAGTACGTGCACCGCAACATCGACACCTACGAAATAATTTGGTGGATCAGGGCCGAGCAGCAGGACCGGGTCAGGGACGCGCTTGTGAAGCTGGGGCAGCGGCTCGAGTTGCGCCAGGCGACCACGGACAGCGCGCGCGACCGGACAGTAGCGGCCGTACTCGAAATACTGCAATCGGGCGCCTGGCCGAGTTGGCTGCTTGTATTCGACAACGCCGCCAATCCGTTTGACCTGGAAAAGTACATACCGGCTAGCCGCCCGGAAGGTCACGTCATCATTACCGCCCGGCAGCCGAACTGGCCGAGTTACATAGCCGCGGACGCGATCGAGGTCCCGCCCTTCACCGACGCCGAGTCAGTCAGTTTCCTGCGGCGCACCGTGCCCAGCCTGGCGGGGGGGAACGGTGGCACCGAGGCGGAGGATAAGCGGCGGGTCAGCGAGGCCACGCGGCTGGCCACGACGCTCGGCCACCTGCCCATCGCCGTCGAGCACGCCGCCGCATACCTCGCGGAAACCGGCCAGAGCGTCGAAGAGTACCTGGCCCGGTTCACGGAGAACGCCCACCAACTGCTCAGCGAGCAGCTCACGGATTCCGAGATGTCCGCCCATGTCTCTGGTACCTGGGCCATGTCAAGCATGCTGCTGACCGCCGATGCCGAGCACCTGTTCAACCTGTGCTCGTTCTTCTCGCCCGAACCGATCGCCATGAGCCTTTTCCTGCAGCCAGAGGCGGGCATCGACGATCCGCCCGGCGTGGCCGACTTGCTCTCCTCACCGCAGCAGTTCCGGGCCGCTGCTACCCAACTGCACCGGCTGTCCCTGGCACGGGTTGACGGCGCCAGGGACCTGATCCAGGTACACCGGGTGGTACAGGCCGTCACCAAGGGGCGGCTCCGGCTAGACCGGATCGAGTTGTTCCGCGCGTACCGTGCCGCCGCCGAAACGCTGCTGGCAAGCTCGAATCCCGGCGCACCGGACCAGAGCAGTAGCGACCGGGTCTACGACCTGTCCCTTCAGCACCTCGAGTCCGATAAGCGGTTCCTGCGCTCGGACAGTCCGGTGCTGCGTGCGCTCATTATCGATCAGGTCCGGCGCCTGCACCTCCGCGGCGGCCACGTGGAGGCGATGAAGTTCGGCCAGGACGCCCTCGAGGTGTGGCGGCACAGCCTCGGCGAGGAGGACCTGCAGGTGCTGGCCCTGTCCGTGGAGGTCGCTGTCGCCATGTACATGGGCGGCCACACGGCCGACGCGCACGAGCTGATCCTGCAGATCCGTCCCCTGCTCCGGCGGCACACCGAGGGGGACGGGTTTAAGGCGCTACTGTCCTGCGAGAACATCTACGGCGCGGTCCTGCGCGGCCACAACCAGTTCCGAGAGGCACTGACCCTGGACCTGAGCATTCTTGACAAGTTCGAGACCGTCTTCGGCAAGAATCATGAGCGCACACTGAATGTCAGGAACAGCATCGCGGTCGACCACCGGCTGCTCGGCCAGTTCCGTGACGCCCTGGAAACGGATGAGCGTACCCTTGCGGACCGCCGCGGGACCCTCGGCGCCGATGACATCAGCACCCTCATGTCCGCGACCGCGGTGGCCCGCGACCTTCGCGGCCTCGGCCGTTACCAGGAATCACTCGACCAGGCGCGGCAGGTCGTCGCCGTGTTCGGGGCGGCAGGCGGCCGGGAGAACATCCGCTGGCTGGACGCGTGCGAAGGGTTCGCCACCGCGCTACGCAAGGCCGGCCACCACTGGGACGCCCTCCAGGAGGGCGAGCACGTGCTCCAGCGATGCCGTGACTACCTAGGCGAGGACCACAGGTACACGCTGCGGGCCGCCGCCGACCTGATCAACGGCAGGCGCGCGGTCGGGGATCTGGCCGGCGCCGAGGAACTGGCCCGCCAGACCGACGACCTCTGCCGGGAGTCGAGTCCTCCCGACGTTCTCCGCTACACCGTCCTGGTGAATCTCGCGTCCGTACTACGAGCGGCGGGGCACCCGGAGAGGGCACTCCCCTATGACGATCAGGCCAGGAAGGGATTTAAAGGGATCCACGGCGACAGGCACCCGTTCACGTTGGCGGCGACCATCAATTACCTCTCTGACCTATCCGCTGACGGCAGCCTCGGCGAGGCGATCAATCTCGGTCAGGAAACGCTCGACAAGTGCTGCCTGACCCTCGGCGACGATCACCCGGACACGCTGATGGCGGCGGCCAACCTCTCCAGTGACGAGATGGCCGCCGGGGACAACGGAACCGAGAGGGACCCCAGGGGGGAGCGGCGCCTCGCCGAGGTGCTCCGCGGGTACGAGCGCGCACTCACCCTGGAGCATCCCGAGGCACGGGCGACGGCCCGTGGCGCCCGGCTAACCGCGGAAATAGAGCCGTATGACCTGTAAGTCGAGGAGCAGTGACAGGTCCGCCAGGACCCGACCGCGCACGTGGTTAATGAGCTTGAGCAGGTCCTCGCAGTAGACGGAGGGGTGACGGAAGCCTTCCCCTTCCCTGAACCGGTGCGGATACAGGCCGCCGCCGCAGATCTCCACCACCGGGCAGTCCCGGCAATCCGGTGAGAGCGCGTCGATCCCGATCTGCCTGGCCACCGTCGTCGGATGGTCGAGGGCGTTGTCAAAGCCGTCCGACATGACGTCCAGGCCGGTGTCGGCGGCACCGGGGTAGGCTGAGCTGAGCGAGTCGAGCTGCTTGACGGAGCCATCGGTATCGACCACGATCAGCGTGCTCGGCAGCAGCCCGAGCCCTTCCACCTCACCGGGACTGCCGAGGATGAGCTGGATAAGCTCGCTGAAAAACCGGATCCGTGTCTCCTGCCGCGGCGCCGTATACCAGCGTTGGAAGACGCTAATGAGCCATTCCGCGTACCCCTTGCCAGGAGGGCCGCAGCTATGGTTGGCGTGCGGAAGCAGCAGGTCAACCGCCGGAGGACTGAACCTCAGCAACGACTCGAACGTGCGGACCGGGTCGTTCTCGACGTCGATCGTGCACAGGATGCCGCTGTAGCAGTCCAGGCACTCGGGCGACCGCAGCAGGTCGAGACCTGCGGCGACCGCGTCGAAACTGTTCCGGCCGTTCGCGTAGCGCCGGTGCCGCCCAGTCGCGTCGGCGTCCCCGTCGAGGCTGACGCCTATCCGGACTCCCAGGCTCTTGAGTCTGTTCAGCATCGGACGGTCAAGTAGAGTGCCGTTGGTCTGGAGGGCCACGTTGACCTGGGCGCTCACGGAGGCACGAAGTGAATCAACCAGACCTGCCAGCCACTCC